>JAGAYQ010000470.1 GCA_017940445.1 Pyramidobacter sp.
CTTGCGCCCGAAATTGAACACTTACTTGTAATTCTCGAACGTGAGCGTGTTGTTGATGCCCCAGACCCGGACGACCGAGCCGATGAAAATCAGAGCGTAGATGTAGAGGATGAACACGACCACGAACGTCAGAAACGCGAGCAGTAGCGCCGTCGGAATCGGACCGGGGCCTTTGACGCTGCTGCGTCCGCCTGCTTTGCCGGAGACGGTGACGAAACTCTTTTTGCTGAGCCAGTGATACTGAAGTCCATAGACGATCAGCGCGGGCACGAGGAGCATGAAAGAAAGCGCGGCGCCGCCCTTGAGGTCGTACATGCCTGTGATTTGCAGATACGCCTGTGTGGGGAGCACGGGGAAGCTGTGTCCCGCCAGAACCAGCGGCGTGGCAAAATCGGCGAGCGAACAGGCGAAGACCAGCAGGAACGCGTTGGCCAGTCCGGGGGCTGCCAGCGGCAGCGTGACCGTGCGGAACACCCGCAGCGGAGAAGCGCCCATCGAATAGGCGGCGTCTTCGAGGTTGGAGTCGATGCGGCTGAGGATCGTCTTCAGCGTCATGAACGCGACGGGGTAGAACGTAAGCGTTTCCGAGAGGAACGTTCCCCAGAAACCGTAAAAATTGAAGTCCTGAAGACCGAAAAGCTTGATGAGGATACCATTCGGACCGAGCGAAAGTGTCAGCGCGATACTGCTCGTAAACGGGGGAGAAATGAGCGGCAGCATCGATACTGCTGACAAAGCCATGCTGAACCATGTCGGGAGCGACAGACGCGTGACCGCATAGGCAAACGAAAAGCCCAGAAGCGTGCCTGAAACGGCGACTGCTCCGCCAAGAAGAAGACTGTTCCAAAGCGCCATCCGGTCGTACCAGTTGGTAATGACCGGCGCGAAATTTGCAAGAGAAAA
Source organism: Pyramidobacter sp. (assembly GCA_017940445.1). Lineage (GTDB taxonomy): Bacteria > Synergistota > Synergistia > Synergistales > Dethiosulfovibrionaceae > Pyramidobacter. The sequence goes on from JAGAYQ010000470.1 coordinate 904, forward strand.
CTTTCCCTCGACCCAGAAAGCAAGCCAGAGCAAGCGGAACGCGGGATAGAGCACGAAGATGCCGAGCGCGATCCAGAGCGCGGCAACGACGGCGCGCGTAAGCGGGTCAAGGCGAGGGCGCTGCGAAAGAGAATTAACCACAGTGTTCACCTGCTTTTGTCCAAAGTAGGGCAGGCTGGGCCTGCGAGACCGAAAACACCTGCCAAAAAAGGGGCTCCCAGCGGAAGCCCCTTTCTGTTACACGCGGAAAAACTATTTGATGACTTCGTTGATCCAGCGCTCAACGAAATGGGCGCGATTGGCGCCCTTCCAGGCGACATCGGTCTCGACCAGATTGATGTTGGCAAGGTTCAGCAGCGGAGTCTCAGTTTTGACGTCGGTGCGGGTGGGCACGTAGTTGATGTGGTTGTCAACGAGGAACTCAGCGAAGCGCTTGCTGGTCAGCCAGTCGATGAAGATCTTCGCGGCCTCCAGGTTCTTGGCGCCCTTGATGATGCCGTCAGCCTCGATGCCGAACGAAACGCCGTCCTTGGGATAGGTGATCACGACAGGATAGCCCTGCTGCTGGATGTCAAGCGCATCAACGATGTAGAAAATTCCGGAAGCGCACTGGCCGGTGGCAATCGGCATAGCTCCGCCGGCGCCGCTCTTCGTGTACATCTGGATGTTGGCGTGCAGGCCCTTCTGATATTTGAAAGCTTCGTCCTCGCCCATGATCTTGACGAGCGAGAAAATACGCTCCGTCGCCGTGCCGGAGGTACGGGTGTCGGCCATCTGAAGGCCGTTCTTGTAGCGGGGATCGAGCAGATCTGCCCATGCCTCGGGAGCTTTCATGCCGTTCTTCTTGAGGAAGTTCTCATTGGTCATGAAGCAGAGCGGGATAATGCCCAAGCCTGTCCAGTAGCCGTCGGGGCTGCGGAACTTTGCGGGGACCATCTCGACATCTTTGGGAACGTACTTCTCGAAGATGCCTTCCTTGACGCCGGCCTCATACGTATCAGCCGGGCCGCCGATGAGCACGTCGACCTGAGGGTTGGCCTTTTCCGCGACAAGACGGGAAAGAGCCTCGCCGGCAGAGAAACGCATGAAATTGACCTTGATGCCCGTGTCCTCAGTGAACGCCTGCGTCACCTTGGAGACGTACTTCTCGGGCATGATGGAGTAGGCGTTGATCTCCATCGCCGCAAACGCGGGCGCTGCCATCAGAGCAAACGCGCAGACCAGAGCGGAAAACTTTTTCATTGCACAAAACACCCTTTCTTAATGAGATAAGATAAAAAGCGCTTGGTACATAAAAATTATAGCTTATTTCTGCAATAATTCAAAGCGCAGAAGTCAGATCGAAATACGACACTTGAAAAGGACGAAGCCGCCTCGCATGATGCAGAGACGGCTTCGCTTTTTTCATTCAGTTAACAGCGAGCCGTAAACGTGACAGCTCTCTGCGAATGATTCGCAGGAACAGATCCTAGAGATAGACTCCGCGCATCTCGGTCGCGTCAGCGACGCGCTTGATAGCCGCAAGGAACGCGGCGCGGCGCATCTTGACATTGTGCTCCTTGGAGAAATCCCAGACGCGGTGGAAGTTGTCCTTCATGATGCGAAGCAGGCGCTCATTGTATTCCTCTTCAGTCCAGAAGAAGCCGCCGAGGTCCTGGCACCACTCGAAGTAAGAACCGACGACACCGCCCGAATTGGCGAGGAAATCGGGAACAACGAGAATGCCCTTCTGATCAAGGATAGCATCAGCTTCAGGCGTCGTAGGACCATTCGCACCTTCGACCACGTATTTTGCCTTGACGCGGCCGGCGTTGTCAGCGGTGAGCGAGCCTTCCATGGCGCAGGGCAGGAAGATGTCGCAGTCGCAGGACTGGATCTCGTCGATCATCTTCACGCCGGGCTCCTTCTCAAGACCAGTCAGCAGACGCTTGGGGCTGGTACCGGTGAGCTCGAAGCACTTGGCGACGTTGATGCCGTCGGCGCAGTAGTACACGCCGGTAATGTCGCTGACGGCGACGATCTTCGCGCCGGCGTCGGCGAGAGTCTTGGCCGTGAACGAGCCGACGTTGCCGAAGCCCTGGATAGCGCACTTCATGCCCTTGACATCCTTGCCGAGAACCTTCATCAGCTCGATCGCACAGGTGGCGACGCCAAGGCCGGTCGCAGCGTTGCGGCCCTTGGAGCCCCAGAGCGGGATGGGCTTGCCGGTGAAGATCGCGGGCTCAAGACGGCCGCGCATACGGCTGATCGTGTCCATGAACCAGGTCATGATCTGGCCGTTGGTGTTCATGTCGGGAGCAGGAACGTCTGTCCAGGCGCCGACGACGGGCTCGATGCGGGCCGCGTAGGTACGGCTCAGACGCTCAAGTTCTTTCTTTGAAAGGGTGGTAGGATCGACGCAGACGCCGCCCTTGCCGCCGCCGTAGGGAATACCGGCCAGCGAGCACTTCCAGGTCATCATAAAGGCAAGTGCTTCGCACTCGTCAAGGCACACGTCCTGATGGAAGCGGACGCCGCCCTTGGAAGGACCGACGGCGCTGTTGTGGGCGACACGGTAGCCCTCGAAGACCTTGATCGAACCGTCGTCCATCTCCACGGGGATGGAGACGCAGGTCTTGCGCTCGGAATGAGCGAGCATATCCGTGATGCCGTCGGGGAGTTTCAGTTCCTCAGCTGCACCATAGAAGTTCTCCAGTGCCGTGCGAAGAAGCACGTTGTCAGATTTGCGTTTAACTAAAGCCATAGCAAACACACCTCCTGAAATTTAGCGATCGAATGATCGCCCTTTGCAAAACACGCCACGCACTTAACGTAGTTTTATTTTAACACGCTTTCTGCTCAAGTCCAGAGGATTTTGGTGTATACATGACCTTAAAAGCAGTCTGATAAGGCATCGTTACAGCATTTGCTCAAATTTACTGATTTCTACTGAAAAATAACTATATATTGGCCGAAGTTTTGCTTGGTAAGAATACATATCTCCATACTATTTATTAAATTTGAATTTTTGTGCCGCTCGCCAAGTCGGTGCTGTTGATGTACAATTACCCTGTTTGAAAGTGATGATTTCTGAAACAGGAAAATATTGCATGAGTCATGCAGGGGACAGAGGACTGCGATGGAAACAAAAACTGACATTTTAAAGCGTTATTTCGGCTATTCATCGTTCCGCAGCGGGCAGGAACAAACGATCGACGCACTCCTGGACGGCCGAGATACCCTGGCTGTCATGCCTACGGGAGCCGGCAAGTCGCTGTGCTATCAAATACCGGCCCTGCTTGGCAGCGGAGTGACACTGGTCATTTCTCCCCTGGTCTCGCTGATGAAAGATCAGGTGATGAATCTCGTGCAAAGCGGTGTCAAGGCCGCTTACATCAACAGCTCGCTGACTTCTGAACAGATCGCTGTCGTGATCCGCAGAGCGTCGGCGGGGCAGTACCGGATCATCTACATTGCTCCGGAACGGCTGGTCAGTCCATCATTTCAGCGTTTTGCTGCAAATGCCATCATTGATTATGTCGCTATCGACGAAGCGCACTGCGTATCGAAATGGGGACAGGATTTTCGTCCGGCCTACCTCGATATCGCCCCCTTTATCGCTTCGCTGCCTAAGCGGCCGGTCGTCGGTGCGTTTACGGCAACGGCGGCGAAAATCGTACGCGAGGACATGACCGAACTTCTCGGGCTGAACGATCCTTTTACCATTGTGACCGGATTTGACAGAAAAAATCTCTTCTACGAAGTTCGTCATCCTTCTGACCGGTCCGCTGAAACGCTTCGGATCGTCCGCGAGTTTGCGGGCAAGAGCGGGATCATCTATTGCGCAACGCGCAAGGGCGTCGAGGAAGTCGAGCAGATGCTCAGCGATCATAGCGTCCCTGCCGTACGGTATCACGCAGGTCTGGACGAAAGCGAGCGCTCGCGGAACCAGGACGATTTCGTCAGTGACCGGAAGCCGGTCATGGTTGCGACCAACGCATTCGGCATGGGGATCGACAAGTCAAACGTGTCGTACGTGGTCCACTACAACATGCCCGGCGACATGGAAAGCTACTATCAGGAAGCCGGCAGAGCCGGACGCGACGGCACTCCGGCCCGCTGCATCCTCCTGTACGGCGCGCAGGACATGCGGACACAGCTGTTTTTCATAGAGCATCTTGGCGAGGAATCGGCGAACGATGAGGACACGATCGCTCAGCTCCAGGAGCTGGCGCGGAGCCGCCTGAAACAGATGTATGAATACTGCTTTACGACCGGCTGTCTGCGGGCGTTTATCCTGAACTATTTCGGCGAAGCAGCGCCGGATCACTGCGGTTACTGCGGCAACTGCACACGAGTGATGGAGCAGGTCGATATGACGATCGACGCTCAGAAGATCCTTTCCTGTGTGAAGCGCGCTAAAGAAGCCTGGGGCATGAAGGTGATCATCGACACCCTTCGCGGAAGCAAAGCCGCCAAGCTGCGCGAAAACGGGCTGGATCGGCTTACGACCTACGGCATCATGAAGGACGTCCCCGAGCAGCGTCTGCGTGATATGATCCGTTTCCTGATACAGGAAGGCTATCTCGCTTCAAGCGGCTTTGAGTATCCGAAACTGATCCTGGGCCCCAAAGCCTGGAGTGTCCTTCGCGACCGAATTCCGCTGACGGCGGCTCTGCCTCAGATCGAAACGAGACAGGTGCGCAAAGAACAGAGCCGCAAAAGACAGGACCAGCTTGCAGGCACGAGCCGTTCCGGACTGTACGACCGGCTTAAGGAACTGCGCTTTCAGATCGCTCAGGAAAAGGGCGTTCCGGCCTTTATGGTGTTTACCAATGCGACGCTGGCCGACATGAGCGTTAAAATGCCGCGAACAGACAGCGAATTTCTTGAAGTGTCCGGCGTCGGCGAGCGAAAAGCCGAAGAATACGGCGAGCGCTTTCTCGAAGCGATCAAAACGTGGATCAGGGATAATTCATAGCAAAAAGCCGCATGGCGATGTCAGTTTGATACTGACAATGCCATGCGGCTTTTTGCTATTGGTTATCGGGCTGGGCGGCAGGGAAGAGCCGGGCATAAAGCTCATGCCATTGCGCTGCGGTGAGTTCTTCGGCTCTGATCTGTGACGAGATGCCGATTTCCGTAAAAAGTTGTTCCAGATCGGCTCTGTCGTACCCCAGAGAGAGAAGATTGGTTGAGAGTTTTTTTCGTCTATGGGAGAACGACGCTGCAAGCAGCGCGCGCCACTGCTGTGCGCAAGCAAGAGTCCGCTTCTGCTCGATGGCGAGTGAGATCACTTCTGACCAGACTTTGGGCGGCGGCGAAAAGGAGCCGGGGGAAACTTTCATTACCGTTTTCAGCGTTCCCATCTGTTCAATGGTGACGCCCAGCGGGTACCTCTGCCTGGTGCGCGGCTGAGCTCTCAGCCTTTCGGCCGCTTCTTTCTGGACCAGCAGCACAAGGAGTTCCAGCGAACGCGGCGCGAGTTCGATCAGCAGTTTCCAGATAAGGTCGGTCGTGATATTGTAGGGGATGTTTGCCAGGACTTTATTGGGAAGCGGCTCCAGTGCGTTCAGGTCCTGAACGAGAACATCGCCCCAGACGATGCGAAGCCTGCCGTTGCTGCTGTTTTCCAGTTCGGTGAGCCATGGTTCAAGACGACGGTCGATCTCTATGGCGTGGATGAACTGGCAAGGTGAATCGAGCAGCAGCCGTGTCAGCGCGCCCTGCCCGGGGCCGATCTCCAGCACGACGTCCGACTCGCAGAGTTCTCCTGCGGCAAGGCTCCTGCGAGGGACTTCCGGGTTGATCAGAAAGTTTTGCCCCAGACTTTTTTTGTGCGAGAACTGCGGATGCTTCATAGAAAAACCTCAGCGGTCGAGATAACAAAAAAGCGGATGCACATGCATCCGCTTGAGTGAACTGGTCGGGACGAGAGGATTCGAACCTCCGACCACCTGAACCCCATTCAGGTACGCTAGCCAGACTGCGCTACGTCCCGCTCACAACACGGAGCATTATAGCCGTTCGATCTTAACCTGTCAAGCGGAAAAAAGAAAATCGCAACAAACAATTTTTCCCGGTGAAAATATCATCACTCGGATGTACAATGTGCAGGGTGAAACAAACGACTTTTTGAGAAACGACATCGCGCCGGAACGGATAAAATTCGTGCCCGCGCATGAAGTGACCAAACTGAAATGAGGGATTGCTCTTGAAACTGGGAATCGTCGGTTTGCCGAACGTCGGCAAAAGCACGCTGTTCAACGCGATCACATCGGCGGGGGCCGAAGCGTCTAACTACCCCTTCTGCACCATTGAGCCGAACGTCGGCGTTGTTGAGGTGCCTGATCCCCGCCTGAAAGTGTTGGCGGACATGTTCCACTCGGTAAAGATCACTCCGGCTGTCGTCGAGTTTTACGACATCGCGGGCCTGGTCCGGGGAGCCAGCAAAGGCGAAGGACTGGGAAACAAGTTTCTTGCCAACATCCGCGAAGCAAGTGCGATCGTGCAGGTCGTCCGCTGTTTTGAGGATCCCAATATCGTCCACGTTGACGGTTCTGTCGACCCGCTGCGCGACATAGAGACGATCGAACTGGAGCTGATCCTCTCTGATCTTGAGATGATCGAGCGCAATCTCGTCAAAGTCGAAAAGCTGGCCAAGGCCGACCGCAAGCTTGCGCCCAGCCTTGATCTGCTCAAAAAAGTGAAGGAAACGCTCGAAGCCGGCAAGCTCGTGCGCACGCTCAGCCTTACAGACGAGGAGAAAGCATATCTGCACGGTCTGAACCTCCTCTCCGACAAGCCGATGCTCTATGTCGCCAACATCGCTGAGGGCGACGTCGGCAAGCCACAGCTGAACGAATATGCTCAGCGCGTCTGCGATCATGCCCGCAATGAAGGAGCGGAGTTCGTTGCGATCTGTGCACAGATCGAAGCCGAAATCGCCGAGCTGGCTGACGACGAAAAAGCCGAATACCTTGAAGCGCTGGGGCTGAAAGAGGCGGGGCTCGACCGACTCATCTCCGCGGGATACCGGCTGCTGGGTCTGATCTCGTTCCTGACTGCCGGGGAGAAGGAGTCCCGCGCCTGGACGATCCGCCGCGGCACGCTGGCGCCGCAGGCTGCCGGCACTATCCACAGCGATTTTGAGCGCGGCTTTATCCGTGCGAAGATCGTCAGCTATGAGGACCTGATCGCCTGCGGCTCGCTCGCTGAAGCCAAGGCAAAGGGCCTGCTCCGTTCTGAAGGAAAAGAATATGAGATGAAAGACGGGGATGTTGTCGAATTCCTCTTTAACGTGTAATATAACAGACTGTCAGTAAAAATACAGTCTCCAAATTACGAAAGGATCGTGTAAAAAATGCCAATGCCTATGCAGATCAGTCTTGATGAAGTCCTCTCGATGCTTTTGTCGCGCGTCGATGCGATGACGATGGCGAACGAGAACATGAAGAGCAAGTTCAACATCCTGGCCCGTGCCCTTTACAAAAAGGGTCTGCTGACCGACGACGACATCCTTCAGTCGGTGCGCGACGAGCACCAGCTGCTCCTCGATCTCGGCGCGATCAAGGCGATGCCCGATGATGAAACACTGAAGTCTGTTGCTGATAACGTCACTCAGTGGGTGAAAAATGACGCCGAAGCGATCAGGCAGAGCATGAAGGAATACGAAGCCAAGGTCAAGGCGATGATCGAAGAGGAAGAGAAAAAGCCTCGTCTTGACGTCGCTTCCGCCGCCGACCTTCAGCGCCTCGACAGAATGAGCGGAAACTCTCAGGGGAGCCGTCTGATCGTTCCGTAAGGAAACGGCCGTCCTCAATTGATTAACGCTGAAAGCCGAGGCGACGGTCACAAAATGAAAAGCAGCTTATGGCGTCAGACAGCTGTGCGTATTGTGCAAACTTGGCGGTCATGGGGCGCCTGTGAGCCGGCCGTTGCCCTGATCGATGCGGGGCTCCTCTGTCTGGCGGTGTTCGTCAGCTACGCACTGCGTTTTTCTATTTTTCTTGACGATGCAGCCGGGTATGGGCTCGTTCCTGTCCTGCTGCTGTACACCGCCGGAGTGATGCTGTCGTTCTTCCTTTGGGGCGTCTATCGCGTTTACTGGCTTCAGACGAGCATCGAAGAAATGCTCCTGCTGATGAAAGCCTATTTCGTTCCCTGCACGGTTCTGTGTGCTGCGTACTGGCTCCTGAAACCGCCTTTTATCGTGCCACGAAGCGTCTTAGGAATGCTCGTGCTGGGTGGCTTTGTGCTCCTCGCTGCGGTGCGCTTCAGCTGGCGTGTGACCGGAGGACAAAGCTCGCCGAGCCGGGGACGCAGAGCATTGATTGCCGGGGCAGGGGAGGCGGGAGTCATCCTCGCCCGCGACGTACGGAGAAATCGTTCTGATCTTGACATCGTCGGCTTTCTTGACGACGATCCTGCGAAGCAGAACAAGATGATCGCCGGCGTTCCGGTGCTGGCAGGATTGGAAAAGATCGCTGAGATCGTACGGGCATATCAGATCAGCGATGTGCTCGTCGCGCTTCCGTCGGCGCCTGCTGCCCGCGTTCGGCACATCCTTGCTCAGGCGATGCCGACCGGCGTTTCGCTGCGCCTGCTGCCGAATCTGCGTGAGCTTGCCGGCGGAGCGGTGACGATGAACACGCTTCGCCCCGTGCGGCTGGAAGATCTCCTTTCCCGTGATCCGGTCGCGCTTGATTCTGAACAGATCGGCGCGCTGCTTCGCGGCACGACTGTGATGATCACTGGAGCAGGCGGATCGATCGGCAGCGAGATCGTCCGGCAGCTGCTCCCTTATGGACCGAAGCAGCTGGTACTGGTCGGCCATAGCGAGTTCTCGATCTATTCACTTCTGGAAGAGCTCAGCGGGCGAGCGGAAAATATTGCCCTGACCCCAGTAATAGCCGACGTTGCCGATCGCGAGACGATGGAGCGCATCATTCGTGCCTGGAAGCCGGATGTGATCTTCCATGCAGCGGCGCACAAGCACGTGCCGCTGATGGAGGCCAACGCGCATGAAGCCGTGCGCGTGAACTGCCTGGGGACGTGGAATGTC
>JAGAYQ010000471.1 GCA_017940445.1 Pyramidobacter sp.
AGGACGACCTCTAAGAGCCGAACCACGCAGGACAGTACCAGCAGCACGCAGTATTTGCAGCATAAAGGAGGAACTGTGGATGACCACTCAGAAAAAAGAGAAGATCGCCGCCGGCGCGCCGGAGACGGCTGCCAAGGTTGCGCCCGAAACAAACGTTCAGGCGGCGGAACGATCCACGTCAACCTTGAAGAAGAAAAAAGAGACAAGCGTCTCTGACGTGCCCGCCCAAAAAACGGCAAAAGCCGCGCCTGAAAGCGTCAGTGCTGCGGAAAAGGCTGAAGAGACGAAGAAAACAGCAAAAAAGTCTGTCAAAGCGCCCGCGAAGAAAAAAGCCCCGGCCGAACCTAAAGAGGCTGCGAGCAAAACTGCAGACGAAGAAGCGGCCGCACAGCCTGAGAAGAAAAAAACGGCTAAAAAATCGGTCAAGAAGGCTGAAAGCGTGAGTGCCGAAGCGGCAGCCGAGCCTGAAAAGAAAAAGGCAGTGAAGAAGACTGCCAAAAAGTCTGAGCCATCTGCGGGCGAAAAAAGCAGCGGCGAAAACGTACCCGCAAAAAAGAAGAAGTCTGCCGCCCCAAAGGCTGAGAATGAGAAGCCTGAAGACGAGGCACCAGAGTTGACTGAGGTCGCTGAGTTCGATGAAGAGGCAGATGACCGCGAGCCGAACGCCGACGATCTGTCTTCAGTTGAAGACGACGATTCGCTCAACGCCGGCCTGCCGACGATCGAAGACTCAGAGCTGGGGGACAATCCCGGCCTGCCCGACTCGCTCGATCCGACCGGCGTCGATCTTCAGCGTACCGTGATCGATCGCGTCCGCAGTCTGATTGCTATCGGCCGCAAAAAGGGACACGTTACCCACAAGGACGTTGAGCAGTGTCTGCCTCCTGAGTACTGGAGCGCAGAGATCTTGGACAACATCTACATCAACCTGAGCGAGCTCGGCATCCAGGTCGTCGATGATCCAGCGCAGCTGCCTCGAAAAAGCAGCGCCGCCAAGGACAGCGAGTCTGGAGCGGAAAGCGATGATGCTCTCGCTTCTGATGACAGCAGCGACTATTCTACCTCCGTCGACGAAGCGCCGACTTACGTCGAAGAACTGGGGCGCATGGAAGACGTGCCTCTGTCCGACCCGGTGCGCATGTATCTGCGCGAGATCGGCAAAGTGCCTCTGCTCAGCAGTACCAAGGAGCGAGAGCTCGCTATCCGCGTAGAGGCCGGCGACCCAGAAGCTAAGCAGCAGATCATCGATGCCAATCTTCGGCTTGTCGTCAGCATCGCGAAGAAATACATCGGCCGCGGCATGCTCTTCCTTGATCTGATCCAGGAGGGCAATCTGGGTCTGATTCGCGCCGTTGAAAAGTTTGACTACCGCAAGGGCTTCAAATTCAGCACTTACGCAACCTGGTGGATCCGTCAGGCCATAACGCGTGCCATTGCCGATCAGGCCCGTACCATCCGCATCCCTGTGCACATGGTCGAGACTATCAACAAGATGGTGCGCATCTCGCGTCAGCTGGTCCAGAAGCTCGGCCGCGAGGCTACCGACGAAGAAGTCGCCAAGGAGATGCAGATCGAAAGCAGCCGTGTCGAGGAGATCCGCAAGATCGCTCAGCTTCCCGTGTCGCTTGAGACGCCTATCGGCGAGGAAGAGGACAGTCAGCTCGGTGATTTCATCGAGGACCAGAATCTGCCTACACCCGAGGACGCTGCTGCCGGCAACTTGCTCCACGAACAGATCGAGGAGATGCTCGACGCCCTGTCCGACAGGGAGCGCGAAGTGCTGCGTTTCCGTTTCGGTCTCGAAGACGGACGCTCGTACACCCTCGAAGAGGTTGGACGCAAATTCGGCGTTACCCGCGAGCGCATTCGTCAGATCGAAGCCAAGGCGCTGCGCAAGCTCCGCCACCCCAGCCGCAGCAAAAAGCTCCGCGACTTCCTCGAATAACGTTCATACGCGAAAACGCCGCTTTCCCGTGAAGGAGAGCGGCGTTTTTTGGCGTATACTGTTTCTGGTTTGAAATGAAAATGCACAAGTAACGATCTTAATCGCTGTTTTTTCGTCGCAAAGAAAATTTTTTCGTTCCGCTTGAATTCAGTCAAAAAAATCTCACATTCTTTCAATTTCATGTGGTATACTTGCACGAGTTGTTTTTCATCAATCATGAGTTTACAGAACCGAAAGGAGTGCTTCTTGTGAAATCAGAACTTCTGTCACAAGAAAAGAATATCGTTACCATCAAGGTCACCGTCGACAAGGACGACTTTGCCAAGCAGCTTCGCGCCACCTATGCTGACATTGCGAAGAAAGTCGTCATCCCCGGATTCCGCAAGGGCAAGGCCCCCAAGAACGTGCTTGAGATGCGTTTCGGCAAGGAAGCGATCAAGAGTCAGGCGCTTGAAGACATGATGCCCCAGCTGCTCGACGAAGTGTGCGCTGAGTACGATCTGGAGCCGATCGAGTCCCCCAGCGTCGACGATCTGACCATGAATGACGGTGAGGATGTTGTCTTCACTGTCAAATACGAAGTTCAGCCCGAGGTGACGCTGCCTGATCTGGCCGGCATCACCGTCGATCTTCCCGTGTTCGACGTCACCGATGCCATGGTGAACGAGGCGCTCGACAACATGAAGAAGCGCTTTGCCACGTTCGTGCCAGTGAACCGTGCTGCCCAGAAGGGCGACAAGGTCCGCGCCGCCTACAGCATGGTCGTCAAGGACGACGAAGGCAAGGAGATTGTCTCGCACGAGCCGCAGACCGACACGTTCGAGCTTGATACGCTGTCGATGCGTCCTGAGATCGTCGAAGCGCTGATCGGCGCTGAGGCGGGCTCGTCGAAGGAGACCGACATCAAAGTCGCCGAGGAGTATCAGGACAAGGCCGTTGCAGGACGCATGGCTCACTATACGTTTGACGTGATCGAGGTGCAGGAGCCCGTTGCGCCCGAAATGAACGACGAGTTCTTCAAGAAGGTCACCAGAGCGGACGTCCACAGTGAGGACGAGCTGAAGGCCGAGATCCGCAAGAACCTTGACGACCGTCTCAAGGCTGACGCCCGTACTGCTGCCGAGAACGAAGCTGTTGCCAAGATCACGGAAGCCACGACGGTGGATGTGCCTGATTCGATGGTGCAGCGCCAGAAGGCTCATCTGAAGGAGCGCTTTGAGGAGAACATCAAGGCCCGCACGAAGATGACGCTGGAAGAGTACTACAAGTCCGAAGGCCACGACCTGAGCGAGCTTGAGGAGAACCTGAGCAAGGACGCTCTTCGCGACGTGAAGGGCTGGCTGGTCGTCGATGCCTGTGCCAAGTCACTCGGCGTGTCAGTGCAGAAGGAAGATCTTGACGCTGAGATCGCTCAGATGGCTGCCAACTACGGCATTTCGACCGACAGCATCCGCGACATGCTGAAGAAGCGTCCTGAGGACTTCGAGAACATGATCTCGACAGCGCGCTACCGCAAGACCATGCAGGCGATCATGGAAAAAGTGAAGATCAACGAAGTGAAAAAGGGCGCCAGCGCCGAAGCGCCCGCGGCACAGAACTAACCTGCTTTCCCGTTGCTGCGGCAGAACGAAGCCGCAGCAATTTTTTTAAACACGCTCCCGCGCGGAGTTTATGAAAGGAACCGACATCAACCATGTATTACGTCCCGTATGTCATCGAGCAGACGGGCAGAGGAGAACGCTCGTACGACATCTACTCGCGCCTGCTCAAGGACCGGATCATCTTCATCGGCGACGAGATCGACGACACGCTCGCCAATTCCGTCGTTGCGCAGCTGCTGTTCCTCGAGAGCGAGAGCCCCGACCGCGACATCAGCATCTATATCAATTCGCCCGGAGGTTCCGTGTCGGCCGGGCTGGCTATCTATGACACGATGCAGTTCGTCAAGTGCGACGTCTCTACGATCGTCGTCGGTATGGCAGCGAGCATGGCGGCCGTGCTCCTGGCCGCGGGAGCGAAGGGCAAGCGCATCGCTCTGCCCAACTCACGCGTGATGATCCACCAGCCGCTCGGCGGCGCGCGCGGTCAGGCCAGCGATATCGAGATCCAGGCACGCGAGATCATCAAGACGAAAGAAACGCTCAACGGCATCCTCGTCTCGCATACCGGTCAGTCGATGAAAAAGGTCAAGGCTGACAGTGACCGCGACTTCTGGATGAGCGCGCCGGAGGCGCTTGCCTACGGCATCGTCGATAAAGTGATCGACAAGAGGTAGTTTTTGGAACGCATGAAATACGTAAAACACCGCGCCGCGCAGTCCGGCCGGATTGCCACATTCCCGCGGGAGGTCGAAAGATAACATGTCCAGAAACGACGAACGAAATCACAGAAATATGCGCTGCTCCTTCTGCGGCAGGGGGGCAGAGGACGGCGTGACGCTGATCTCCGGTCCCGAAGGGATCAATATCTGCAGCGAATGCGTCAAACTCTGCAACTCGTATCTGAGGATCGACGGCGCTCAGCCGGATGAGACCGGAGCGTACCGTGACGCGCCTGACGCGAAAGTGCGTGACGCGCTCCACAATCCGCCTCGTCCCAGAGAGATCAAGGCGCATCTTGACGAATACGTTATCGGCCAGGACTACGCCAAAAAGGCGATTTCCGTGGCTGTGTACAACCACTACAAGCGCATCGCCAGCGGCATGGACGGCCGCGATGTGGAGCTGCGCAAGAGCAATCTGCTCCTGCTGGGCCCCACGGGCAGCGGCAAAACGCTGTTGGCTCAGAGCCTTGCGAAAAAGCTGAACGTGCCGTTTGCGATTTCCGACGCGACCACGCTGACAGAGGCTGGCTACGTCGGCGAAGATGTGGAGAACGTCCTTGTGCGTCTCGTTCAGGCTGCCGATCACGACATTGCGGCGGCTGAGCGCGGTATCGTCTATATCGACGAGATCGACAAGATCGCCCGAAAATCAGAGTCTACATCGATCACGCGCGACGTTTCCGGCGAAGGCGTTCAGCAGGCTCTGCTGAAGATCCTCGAAGGCACTGTCTCGAACATTCCGCCCAAGGGCGGCCGCAAGCACCCGCAGCAGGAGTTTATCCAGATCGATACGTCGAACATCCTCTTCATCTGCGGCGGCGCTTTTGCCGGGCTGGAGGAGATCGTCGGCCGGCGCGTCAACAAGAAAGTCATCGGCTTTGACAGCGATCTGCGCGATACCACTGCCGAAGACCGCTATGACCTGCTCACGCAGGTGGAGCCGGAAGACCTTGTCTCGTTTGGCTTCATCCCGGAGCTGGTCGGCCGCCTGCCGCTGCTCGTGCCGCTCCAGAGTCTTGATGCCGACGCGCTTGTGCGCGTGCTGACGGAGCCGAAAAACTCGCTGATCCGCCAGTACAAGGCTACGTTTGCGCTGGAGAACGTTGACCTTGAATTCATGCCCGAAGCTGTGCGCGCCATTGCTGAAAAAGCCGCGGCCAAGGGCACGGGCGCTCGCGGACTGCGCGCCATTATGGAAAAGCTGATGCTCGATCTGATGTACGAGACGCCCTCGTCGCCGGAACCTCTGAGTAAGATCGTCATCACGCCCGAGTACGTGGCCGGCACTGGCGAGCCGCTGCTCATCAAAGCCGCACAGGCGGAGGTTTCCTAAGTGAACGCTCATGTGCTGCCGGCCCGCGACACCGTGATCTTTCCCGGTGTGCTGGCCCCGATCTACGTCGGGCGGTCGCCTACGCTGAAGTCGATTGAGCTTGCGGCGACCGCGGAAAAACGCGTTATTTTCGTAGCGGCTCAGAAAGACGCCTCGCAGGACGACCCTGGCGAGAACGATCTGTATGACGTTGGCACGATGTGCGACATGCTCCAGATGATCCGCATGCCTGACGGCACCGTCAAACTGCTTGTCGAAGGCAAGGCGCGCATGCGCGTGCGCAAGTACACCGTTGTTGACGGCATGTTCTCCGCCGATCTTGTCTCCGTGCGCAGTGAATACACGGCTGATGACCGCGTCAAGGCGCTGCTCCAGGAGGCGCTGCGCGCTTTCGAGGATTATGTCAATAATCATCCGCGCCTGCCTCAGGAACTGATCGCGCCGATCGCTGCTGTCAGCGATCCTTCTGTCGCGGCCGACATGATCGCTGCGCATATGACGCTCGACGTGAAGCGGAAGCAGGAGCTTCTGGAGTGCTTCCGCACCGAAACGCGGCTTGAACTGCTGCTCAAGTATCTGCTGTCTGAGATCGACCTGCTCAAGCTGGGGCGCGAGATCCACACGCGCGTACAGAAGGAAGTTGATCAGAATCAGCGCGAATACTGGCTGCGCGAGCAGATGAAGGCAATTCAGGAAGAGCTGAAGATCGACGACTCGCCAGACGCGCTTGAACTGCGCGAGCGTGTCGAAAAAACTGACCTGCCCGACGCCGTGCGCGAGAAGATCGAGCACGAGATGAAGCGCCTTTCGAAGACTGCTCCGATGTCGCCTGACGCTTCCGTTATCCGCACCTACATCGAATGGCTGCTTGACGTGCCCTGGCGCGTCAAGTCATCCGAAGAGACTGAGCTGACTGCAGTGCAGAGGACGCTCGACGCCAATCATTACGGCCTCAAGCGAGTCAAGGACCGTCTCGTCGAGTATCTGGCCGTGCGCAAGCAGGCCGGCAAATCGGCTCGCGCGCAGATCCTCTGCCTGATCGGACCGCCCGGCGTGGGCAAAACGTCGCTGGGCAAGTCTGTCGCGCAGGCACTGGGTCGCAAGTTCGTGACTTTCTCACTGGGCGGTATGCGTGACGAGGCCGAGATCCGCGGGCATCGCCGCACCTATGTCGGTGCCCTGCCCGGACGCATCGTCCAGAAATTGAAGGAAGCCGGCTGTTCAAATCCTGTCATTCTGCTCGACGAAGTCGACAAGATCGGGGCCGATTTCCGCGGCGATCCTGCCAGCGCTCTGCTGGAAGTGCTTGACCCGGAGCAGAACAGTCACTTCACTGACCATTATCTGGAAGTTCCCGTCGATCTCAGTGACGTACTTTTCATCACCACTGCCAACGTGGCGCACACCATTCCAGCCCCGCTGCTCGACCGCATGGATGTGCTCCAGCTCTCCAGCTATCTGCCAGAGGAGAAGCTGCACATCGCCAAGGAGCATCTGATCCCTCGCGTGTTTGCCGAAAGCGGCCTGACGAAAAAAGACCTTGCGATTACCGACGCGGCACTCAAGAGCGTGATTGCCGACTACACGCGCGAACCCGGTGTACGCGAACTTGACCGCAAGCTGGCGGCCATCTGCCGCAAAGTCGTGCGCGCCCGTCTTGAGCGCGAGGAACAGGGCGAGAAGGTCAAAAAAGTCACCGTTGGCGTGAAGGACCTGCATGAGTATCTCGGCGCGCCTCACTCGCCCGACGTTCGGCTGCCGAAAAAGCCTGAGGCTGGTGTTGCAGTTGGCCTGGCCTGGACAGCCGCGGGCGGCGATGTGATGCCGATCGAGGCCGTGAAAATGAGCGGCCGCGGCGAGCTTCAGCTGACCGGCAATCTCGGCAAGGTCATGCAGGAATCGGC
>JAGAYQ010000472.1 GCA_017940445.1 Pyramidobacter sp.
ATCAAAAACCTGATTGCGAGGCCGCGCCAAAGTCCGGGCGCGCGAATAAATTTTCAGTAAAATGGCTAAACTAAACGTTTGCCGTTCCCTTGACATTCCGTTTCGCGCCGCTATAATAGTCCGTATTATAACACATGATTTCGCATTGCGAAATAGCATTTCGTTTTTGTGAGTCATTTTTGAGGAGGAGATTCCGTGTCCGTTCACACTCAGCCGGCGGACCAGTCCGGCAGCGTCAAGAGAAAGATGTCGGTGCTCGATTTCCAGAAGTATAAAGATGAAGGGCGCAAGTTCGCCTACGTGACCGCGTACGACTACACCACGGCCTCGATCGTCGATCAGAGCGACGTGGAGGTGATCCTGGTCGGCGACTCGCTGGCGATGATCATGCTCGGCTACGACTCGACGACGCCGGTGACGATGGACGACATGATCCACCACATCCGCCCCGTGGTCAAGGGCGCGCCGCACACGTTCGTGGCCGGCGACATGCCGTTCGGCTCGTACAACGAAAGCTGCGAGCAGGCTGTGCGCAATGCCACGCGCATGATCAAGGAGACCGGCTGCGACTGCGTCAAGCTGGAAGGCGGCGCGAACATGGCCGATAAGATCGCCGCGATCGTCAATGCGGGCATCCCCGTAATGGCGCACATCGGCATGACGCCGCAGACGGCCACGTCGTTCGGCGGCTTCAAGGTGCAGGGCGGAACGCCTCAGACGGCGCGGAAGATCATCGACGATGCCCGCGCCGTGGAAGCGGCCGGCGCCTTTTCCGTCGTCGTCGAGTGCGTGCCCAACTGCGTGACATCGCAGATGAAGCGCGAGATCACGATCCCCATCCTGGGCATCGGCGCAGGACCTGACGCCGACTGCCAGGTGCTGGTCACGCAGGACCTGCTCGACATGTACAGCAACTTTAAGCCGAAGTTCGTCAAGCACTTCGCCCACGTCCGCGCGGCGATGGTGGAAGGGCTCAATCAGTTCCACGCCGAGACGCTGAGCGGCGAATTCCCCACGAGCGAGTACTGCTTCAACAAGCAGGTCGAGATCCCGCCCGCGGCGGACAAGTAAAACGGAGGCCGCGCCTTGGCAAGCTTATTCCTGTTCGTCTCGTTTTTCGCGCTGCTCTTCCTTGGCGCGCCGATCGCGCTGTGTCTGGGCGCGTCGTCGGTGATGTACATCTATCTGTTCATGCCCCGTCTGTCGCCGCTGATCGTTGCGCAGCAGATGCTGGCGGGCGTGGACAAGTTCACGCTGATGGCCGTGCCGTTCTTCGTCATGGCCGGCGTGCTGATGGAATTCGGCGGCATTTCCAAGCGCATCATCGCCTTTGCAAAATCGCTCGTCGGACACTTCACGGGCGGACTGGCTCTGGCTGTAATCGTCGCCAGCGTCTTTTTCGCGGCGATGACCGGCAGCGGCGTGGCAGCGACGGCAGCCGTCGGCGGGATCATGATCCCCTCGATGGTCAAATCCGGCTACGACGAGGATTTCTCGTGCGCCCTGCAGGCCACGGCCGGCATCTTCGGCCCGCTGATCCCGCCTTCGATCGCCATGGTGCTCTACGCGATCGCGGCCAATCAGTCGGTGGGCGACATGCTGCTGGCCGGCGTCGGCCCCGGACTGCTTCAGGCCACACTGGTGGCGCTGCTGGCGATCTGGGTGTGCCGCAAAAAAGGCTTCCGCGGCGAGGGGCATTTCAGCTTCAAAAACGTACTCGTCAACTTTAAAGAATCGTTCTGGGCGCTGATGTCTCCCGTCATCATCCTCGGCGGCATCTACTCGGGCGTGTTCACGCCGACTGAGGCTGCTGCGGTGTCGTGCTTCTACTCGCTGCTGGTCGGCCTGTTCATCTACAAGGAACTGACGTTCAAATCGATGTTCAGCGTGCTGGCCCGCGCGATGGTCAGCTCGGCGGGCATCATGTTCATCGTCGCCGCTTCGGGCGCATTCGCCTGGGTGCTGACGCGCGAACGCATCGCGCTGAAAGCGACGCAGTTTTTCCTGTCGCTGTCGGGCGGCAATCCTTACGTGTTCCTGTTCGTGGCGGTGATCATCCTGCTGATCGCGGGCTGCTTCATTGACTCGGTGCCGATCGTGACGATCTTCACGCCGATCTTCGCGCCCGTGGCGGTCAAGTTCGGCATCTCGCTGGTGCACTTCGGCGCCATCATGATCTCGTCCACCTGCGTGGGCCTGATCACACCGCCGGTGGGGCTGAACCTGTTCATGTCGGCCTCGATCGGCAACCGGCCGGTGCACGCCGTCATCAAGGAGATCAAGGCGTTCATCGTCGTCACGATCATCGGTCTGCTGATGGTCACCTACATCCCCGGCATCGCCACGTTCTTCGTCGGCAAGTAGTCAATCGGTTTTAAGGAGACGCTGATTAATTCGCCCGTGCCCTGTCGGCCCTTTCGTCGCCTGGCTGCGTCGAAGCTCATCAACATAGCCCGCTATGCCTCTTCGCTTCTCCTTGCCAGACGACGAAATCTCTCGACAGTTCATCGGGCTCATTTAATCAGTGTCTCCTTCACGCTCCACAAAATTCTTTTACGGAGGTTTTTACAATGAAAAAGTTCAGCAAGCTGTTCCTCTCCCTCGCCGCCGTGGCCGCGTTCGCTTCTGCGTCGCTGGCTGCGAACATGACGCTCACGGCCGTCGTCGCCGGTCTGCCTGAGAGCAGTCCCAGCGGCAAGGCCCTCAAGGTCTTCGCTCAGAAGGTCGAAGAGTACTCCAAGGGCTCGCTCAAGGTCGACACGTTCTTCGACGCCGACCTGGGAACGCTCGTTGCCTGTGTCGAGGGCATGGCTCAGGGCACGATCGACGTGGTCAGCACGGGCACGTCGTACTTCTCCGGCTACGTGCCCGAGATCCAGGTGTTTGAACTGCCCTTCATGTTCAACAGCAACGAAGAAGCCCGCAAGACGCTTGACGGCGCCCCCGGCGACGAGATCCGCAAGCTTTTCACCGACAAGGGCATCGTGCTCCTGTGCTACTGGGAGAGCGGCCTTCGTCACGTCACCAACAGCCGCAACCCCATCGTCAAGCCCAGCGACATGAACGGCCTGAAGATCCGCACGGTCGTCTCCGTGACGCAGCAGGAGACCTGGAAGGCTTTCGGCGCTCTGCCCATGGCCATCGACATGACCGAGACGTTCACCGCGCTCCAGCAGGGCACCGTCGACGCTCAGGAGAACACGCTGGCCCAGATCGTCACTACGAAGATGTACGAGGTGCAGAAGTACCTGTCGCTGACCGGACATGCCTACACGCCCATGCCTTTTGGCATCAGCCGCCAGACCTGGGAGCAGCTTGACGACGAGCAGAAGGCCGCCGTGCAGAAGGCTTCCGAGGAGGCCCGCGACTATCAGCGCTCGCTGGATGACATTTCCGACCGTGAGAACGTGCAGTTCTTCAAGGATCACGGCATCATCGTCGAGGAGAATCCCGACAAGGCCGCGTTCGCCGCGCTTTCCGGCCCCGTGTACGACATCTTCATCAAGCAGGTCGGCACCGACAAGTACTTCAACATGGTGCGCGATTTCGTCGCCGGCCTGAGAAAGTAGTCCCTCAGGCGCAGCCATGAGCGAGAAGAAAGGGAACGCGTTCTTCGCCGCCGTCGAAGCGTTCGTGGGCGCGATCGGCCTGATGGCCATCCTGCTGGCAACGCTCGGCGTGATCACCCGCTTTGTGCTGAAGATCTCGATCACCTGGAGCGACGAACTGCTGCGCACGGTGTTCGTGTGGGCCTACTTCATCGGCACCGCCCTGCTCTACCGCGGCGCCGGACTGATGCGCCTGGAGCTGGTCGAAGACATCCTCAAGCGCCGCGGCAAGATGGGGCTCTACAAGCTGATCGTCTTTTGCCAGCACGCGCTGATCCTGGCGTTTTCATCGACGATCTTCTGGTACCTGTATCACTTCATCGCCAAGCAGATCGCTTCCGGCCAGAAGACCACCACCAGCAGCACGCCCGCCTGGGTGTCGCCGATGGGCTTCATCATCGGCACAGGCATGCTCGTGCTGTTCTCGGCTCACAAAGTCTGGCGCGTCCTGCGCGACAAGGCATAATCGCACGAGAACCCCTTTCCGCGTGAGAGGGGTTTTTCTTTCATCCATTCGCACGCAAAAAAACGCTTGCCAAAACGCGCTGTTCTTTGGATAATGCAAATGTTATTCGTCGTTTTTACCCGCGCGAACAGCGCAAAAAATTTTTTCCGCACGAACGAAAGAGAGGTCGTTTTTATGACGTACAAGTCCGACATCGAGATCGCCCAGGCCACGCCCATGCAGCCCATCACCGAGGTGGCGAAGACCGCCGGGATCGACGAGAAATACCTTGAGCTCTACGGCCGCTACAAGGCCAAGATCGACTATGTCAACCTGCTGCGAGACAGCAAGCGCCCCAACGGCAAGCTGATCCTCGTCACGGCGATCACGCCCACGCCCGCCGGCGAAGGCAAGACGACGACGACCGTCGGCCTGGCCGACGGCATGAGAAAGATCGGCAAGAACGTGATGGTCGCTCTGCGCGAGCCCTCGCTCGGCCCGGTCTTCGGCGTCAAGGGCGGTGCGGCCGGCGGCGGCTACGCTCAGGTCGTTCCCATGGAGGACATCAACCTGCACTTCACGGGCGACTTCCACGCCATCGGCGCGGCCAACAACCTGCTCGCGGCCATGCTCGACAACCACATTCAGCAGGGCAACGCCCTCGACATCGACACGCGCCGCATCACCTGGAAGCGCTGCGTCGACATGAACGACCGCCAGCTGCGCAACATCGTCTGCGGCCTCGGCGGCAAGGCCAACGGCGTGCCCCGCGAGGACGGCTTCGACATCACCGTCGCTTCCGAAGTGATGGCAGTGTTCTGCCTGGCTTCCGACATCGACGACCTCAAAGCTCGCCTGAGCCGCATCATC
>JAGAYQ010000004.1 GCA_017940445.1 Pyramidobacter sp.
GAAAAGCGCTTCAAGAAGCTGTTTTTCTCGTGTTTTTTCTTTGTGTCTTGGTGTCTTTGGGCCTTTATGCTGGCTTTGAATTTACGGTCTTATTTCTTTCCCGCCAGCGCCTTGAGCTCGTCGAGGGTCTTCACCTTGCGGCTGTAGAGCGAGAGGGGAGCCATGATCGTGTCGCCGGCCACTTCGAGCTTGTAGCCCTGCGAGGCGATCTCCTTGTTCAGGTAGGCTTTGTGCTGGAACGCGTTGAGGTCGATCTCGCCGCTGTTGAGGGCTTCGTTGGGCAGGTTGTAGGCGTCGAACTCGACCAGCTGGATGTAGATGTTGTCGCCGCGGTCGTCGAGGATCTTCTGCACCACGTCCCACTGATCGTGAGCGGAGCCGCACACGCCCAGCTTGACGACGGTCTTGCCGTCCTTGCTGCTCTGGTAGCCGACGTAGCTCTCGACGAAGTTGGCAGGCACTTCGAACTTGGGCTCGTACTTCCAGGCGGGGAAGTAGGCTTCCTTGAAGCGCACGAGGATGAACTGCGCGACCAGCTGCGTCTGATAGGCGGAGACGATCTTCTGGAAGACGGGGTTGTCCTTCTCGCCGGCGCGGCAGGCGATGATGTTGACGAACGGGTTCTCGGCGCCCTCGTCCTGCTTCTCGATGATCAGCGCGTCGCGCGAGGGCACGAAGCCGGCGGGGATGGCGTAGGTGCCGTTGATGGTGCTGGCGGCAAAGTCGTCGAGGGTGGAGGGCAGCGTGTTGGCGGCGACGGGAACGACTTCTACGTCGTAAACGGTGCCGGTGATGTCCTTCAGCTCGGGCGAGAAGCCGGCGGCGGGATCGACGGTGATCAGGCCGGCTTTTTCGAGCAGCTTGATGGCGCGCGCGCCGTTGGTGGCGTCATTGGGGATGCCCAGCTGGACGGTGGCGAAAGCGCTGGAAGCACCCAGCGCGGCGATGGCAAGTGCGGCGATGAAACTCTTTTTCATGGTTTTTCCTCCTGGAAAGATTAATTTTTTCTCGTGTGAAGTTTGGGGCGGAACAGCTTGCGGTTGGTGGTGCGCGAAGCAAGGAAGCTGCCGATGCCCTGGAGCAGCGAGACCGTGACGAGCAGCACGGCCACGCAGACGTTGACGATGTCCTGATGATGAAGGTTCTGACCGTAGTTGATGGCGAAGCTGCCGATGCCGCCTGCGCCGACTGCGCCGGCCATGGTGGTGAGGCCGATGAGGCTGAGGGCGGTGATCGTCGTCACGCGGATCAGGCCGGGGACGGCCTCAGGCAGGCAGACGCGGAAGACGATGCCCGCCGTGCCGCTGCCCATGCTGCGCGCGGCTTCGATCTTGCCGGCGTCGACGCCGACGAGCACCGACTCCACCTGACGGGTGTAGAACGGCACGGCGCCGAAGACCAGCGGCACGATCGCGCCCTTGACGCCGATGGCGGTGCCCGCGATGGCGCGCGTGAGCGGGATCAGGAAGATCAGCAGGATGATGAAGGGGATGGAGCGGAACACGTTGATGAACGTGTCAACGATGCGGAAGACGAGCGCGTTGGGGCGGATGCCGCCCTTGCGGGTCACGGCAAGGACGATGCCGAACAAGGCGCCTAAGACCAGCGCGATCGCGCCGGCGATCAAAAACATCTGGACGGTCGCTTCGCAGCTGGTGATGAATTTCGCCCGGTACGCCCACACGTTGGGCGCCCACTGCTTACAGATTTCGGCCATCGTCGATCACCTCCACTCGTACGCCGCTCGCGCGCAGATAATCCAGCGCGGCGGCGATGTTTTCCGGTTTTCCCTGAGCCATCACCACGGTGAAGCCCAGAGGACTGTCCTGAAGCAGGTCCACGTTGGCGAGGACGATGCTCAGGTTCACCTCGAATTTGCGCGACGCCTGCGAGATCAGCGCCTCGGCGACGCACTCACGGCCAAACGTGAGGTTGACCAGCTGATTGTCGGGGGCGGCCTTGACCAGCGGCGACTTGCCGGAGATCAGCTTGCCCAGGTTGCCCAGGCCCGACGTGGCAGCCACGAACCGCCGCGTGATCACTTCGCGCGGCGACGAGAACACGTCGTAGACGCTGCCTTCTTCCACCACGCGGCCCTGTTCCATCACGGCCACGCGCGTGCAGATCGACTTGATGACGGCCATCTCGTGCGTGATCATGATGATCGTCAGACCCAGCTTTTTGTTCAGGCTCTTGAGCAGGCTGAGGATCGACTCCGTCACGTCCGGATCGAGAGCGCTCGTCGCTTCGTCAGAGAGCAGGATCTTCGGATCGTTCGCCAGCGCCCGGGCGATGGCGACGCGCTGCTTCTGGCCTCCGGAAAGCTGCGACGGGTAGTTGTCGACCTTGTCGCTGAGCTCGACCAGATCGAGCAGCTCAAGCACTCGCTTTTCGATCTCCGCTTCGCTGCGGCCCGTGTGTTTCAGCGGATAGGCGACGTTTTCAAACACGGTGCTGCGGTCGAGCAGGTTGAAGTGCTGGAAGATCATGCCCACGCCGCGGCGCAGGCGGCGCAGGTCGGCCTCGCCGGCTGCTCTCTGGGTACTTTCGCCCTCGGGCGTGAAAAACAGTTTCCCGTTCCGGCTTTCAAACGCGCCGAAGCCGTCGATCGTCACGCGGCCTTCGTCGGGCGTTTCCAGAAAGTTGACGCAGCGCACCAGCGTCGATTTGCCGGCGCCCGAGTAGCCGATAACGCCGTAGATGTCGCCTTTGCCGATGTTCAGGCTGACGCCGTCAAGCGCCTTTACCGTCCCGCCGCCGGGCGACTGGTATGATTTGCGGATCCCGCTCAGTTCGATCATGCTCTCTTCTTTCCCTCCCGGTTGCAAACAGCGCATTGCGCGCAAAAAAGCCGCCCTGTCATGCGACAAGGCGGCTTTATTCGGCACGAGGCTTCCCCTCATCGCTGTCAGCAGGACCACCTTACCCGTTCGGGCAGGTTGGTGCAGGATCGTCGAGCTGACTCTCTCCCCTGGCTCTTGATAAAAGTTGCGCTGTTCGATTGAGGTGCATGATAGCACAGGAAAAACGATCGCGCAAGAGGAAAATTTCATGAATTTTCATGTGATTATCAAGACGCTTAGGGAAGCGCTGATTAAATCCCGCTATGCAGAATGCGACTAGCGCACAGGAAAACTGAGAAAATGCGTCAGATCCGAAGAAACCTGTCCGAAAGGGGCTCTGGAGGCGTACTCCCGTACGTTGGAAGAGCCCCTCGGACAGCGTTTCGCAGGAGATGACGTGTTTTATCAGTGTTTCCTTAGCAATGAAAAAAAACGGCGCGTCCGGGAAAGGCTTCCGAACGCGCCGGTCTGTCTGACAGGCTTATTTAAGCAAGCTTGTACTTCGAATACTGATCGCGGATGCCCTTGACGGCCGCCGCAAGCGCCTCAGGATCAAGCACCATCTCCATCATGGAGATCTGCTCCTCCCAAGCCGCGGGATCAGCTTCAGCCTTGATCTCTTCATCAAAAATGTCGTAAACGGCGAGTCCCAACGGGACGCCGGCCAGCGGACCTGCAAAAGTGGGATCTCCGTTGGTCACGGTTTCGGCGTAGATCTCCGCGCCTTCAGCGTCGGAAGAACCGAAAATGACCACGCAGTTCTCAGCACCATACTTCTCAGCGCAGTCCTTGACACGCTGCTGGTTCTGCAAGTCCATGGCTCCTGCAGCCGTTCAGACGAAGCACTCCGTAGCTTCGAAGACGACCTCGGCTCCGCTGTTTTCGAAGCAGGCCTTCATGGCGGGCGCCGGCACGCCGTCGCGCTCACCGAGGAGGATCAGCTTCTTTCCTGCGAGTTTGCCCATAGTCGCACCTCCTTTTCTGACGATCTGCGCTCATTATAACTGTTATTTTTTGCTTTGCAAGAGCTCTATAACATTTTTATATCAAATGTTCGAGAGTGCCCTCGCTTTTTGGATGTTCCGCCTAAAACGGCAGGGCGGATGTGCGCGGAAAAATCATTTTTTGTTTGTGCTATGGGAATTCGCGTTTCCGTGTTATAATGACCGCTGATGTGCTTTTAATCTCTATCCGCCAAAGGAGTTTTTTGTCATGAACGAGATCCGTCTTGCCGATTTCCGTGCCGAAAGCCTTCAGTTCGACATGAACCATCATTTCCAGCCGAAGAAGGACGAGAACCTTCAGCTCTCCATCAAGCTGGATCAGCGCGTGCGCATGAGCAGCACGCCGCAGGAGCCCGTGTTCCTCAACATCCGCGTCACCGTTTTCGACGACGCCGAGAGCAACAACTATCCCTTCGAGATCATCGCCGACGTCACCGGCGTGTTCTTCATCGAAGCCGAAGGCAGCGACCGCGAGGCGATCCTGCGCGACAACGGCATGGTCATGCTCCTGCCCTACGTCCGCGCCATGATCAGCCAGCTTGTCTCCCTTGCCAACCTGCCCACGCCCGTCATCCTGCCTCCGCTTGATCCTTCGCAGATGCAGCCGGTCGAGCCCACGCAGGCCCAGTAACTGTATTATTGCGCCCTTTCCGGCCCGTCCGGGAAGGGCGTTTTTGCATCAAATATCTTTCCGAAGGAGACGATAAACGATGATCGACAAGTCCGATATGCTCAGCATGCTCATGAGCGCCTGCACCTCCGTGATGGGCGCGCACGACGAACTCAACGAGATCGACGGCAAATGGGGCAGCGCCAACCAGGGCGACACGATGACCATGCTCGCGCAGGCCATCATGGGCGCGGCGTCCGGCTCCGCCAAAAAGAAAAAGAAAAACGGCAAAGACGGCGGCATCAAGTCGCTGCTCGGCGATGTGGCCGAAGCCGTTCTCGGCACGGAAGGCGGCGGCATGACCGCCAAGCTGCTGGGAACGTGGCTCGAAGGCATGTTCGAATCGGCTCCCGAGGACGACTCGGACGAGATGGACGAGCTCTCGCTCAAGGACCTCTTTGGCGGCGCGCTCAAGGCGCTCGAAGGCGA
>JAGAYQ010000049.1 GCA_017940445.1 Pyramidobacter sp.
CCTGCCAATTTCAAGGGCATCTATCTGTACGGCAGGCTGCTCGACGGCGATGAGTTCCCCATCCGCACGGGGATCGCAAGCTGGAACAAATCGGCGCTGTCAGGCGTGGGCGGCCGGCTGGCGCTGACGAACAAGCGTTTCATCTTCTGTGCCGGAGGCCTGAATTCTCTGCTCGCATCAGCGATCGGCAGCGAGTCGAACGTCGACGTCTGCCTCAAAGATGTGGAACGTCTTTCGCAGCGTACGGTCGCGCTGGTCTCCAAGCGCCTTCTGGTGACGATGAAAGACGGCAGACAGTATGAGTTCACAGTGTACAATATCGCGCAGTGGCTCGAAAAAGGGACTCGCGCCCTGAACGGCGAGTTTGGCTCGCTCGACATCGCTTCCGCCCCGCAGAGCGCTCCTGTCCGTTCGGCAGCGCCTTCGGGAAATTATGTGAACGAGCTGAAGCAGCTGAAAGAGCTCCTCGACGCCGGGATCATCACCGAAGAAGAGTTCAGCATCAAAAAGCGTCAGGTGCTGCACATTTAGGAAGCACAGCGCAGCAGCAAAAGGCTGCGCACGAAACTCAAAAGCAAAAATCCTGCCGATTCATCTTTCGATGGATCGGCAGGATTTTTATATCTCTTCCTATTTAATAGATTACTATCAGGACTTTTCCTTCTGCCTGCGCCGGCACGCGAGAAAGAAATCCTGCAAAAGCGTGCGGCATTCCACCTCACGCACGCCGCTGACGATCCTGAGCCGGTGAAACAGGCGGCTGTCGGCGGCGATGTTCATCAGCGTTCCGCAGGCGCCGGCTTTGGCATCGGTGCAGCCGTAGACGAGGCGCGAGACCCGGGCCTGAACGAGTGCGCCGGCGCACATCGGGCACGGTTCGAGCGTGACGTACAGCGTGCAGCCGCTCAGGTTCCACGCGCCGCGCGAACGGGCTGCCTCGCGCAGGGCGACGACTTCGGCGTGAGCTGTGGGGTCATGCTCCAGGCGGCGGCGGTTGCGTCCCTCGCCGATCACCCTTCCGTCTTCGTCGGCGACGAGCGCGCCGACGGGGATGTCGCCTTCGTCCGCAGCCAGGCGCGCCAGTGCGAGAGCTCGGTCCATGTAGTATTCGTCGCTTTCGTACATCGTCAGGCCTCCGTTTCGATACAATAAAAGGGAGTCCCTTTTGCGGAACTCCCTTCGTATTTCTGCAAAATGGCGCGCCACGCAGGATTCGAACCCACGACCTCCTGGTCCGTAGCCAGACGCTCTATCCAGCTGAGCTAGTGGCGCGCAACTCACATATTCGATTAAAAGGAAATGGCGCGCCATGCAGGATTCGAACCCACGACCTCCTGGTCCGGAGCCAGACGCTCTATCCAGCTGAGCTAATGGCGCGCATATGGCGGAGAGAGAGGGATTCGAACCCTCGATCCGGAACCCGGATACACACTTAGCAGGCGTACGCCTTCGGCCACTCGGCCATCTCTCCGTCCTCAATCGAACAGAGAACATTCTAGCGCCCGAAGCCGTTCCTGTCAAGTCAAAAACGCCGCATCAGGAAAATATATTTCCTCACCCGCCCCACTTTTTCGTCACGAAAAAGCGATTGTTCACTCGTCGCGCACGGCCGACTGCCAGCCGAGGCGGGCGAGCTTTTTCTGCATCTCATACGGCGACAGGGCAAAATCGCCGCTGACGTGGAAGCGGAAAAAGTTCTCACGCCGAACGCCGAGCTGCTTTTCCAGCCACTCGGCGGGAACGCCGCGCGAGGCGTCGACGAACACGACGTCATAGCCGTCCCCCTCGGGGACGATCTCCACGGGCGGTTCGGCAATATGCCGATGAGAACGGGAGACCGAGACCGCCCGCGAATGAACGGCGCGCGGCACAAGCGGCTCCTGCGCCTGCGGCGCAGCGTCGGCCGCCAGACTTTCGTCCGAACGGTACAGTCGGCAGCCGTCAGCCCTCAGTACGCGTCCCAGCTTGTTGAGACTGGCAACGCTCATCGACCGTGCATGGAGCACGCCCTCGGCGTCAGCCGTCCAGCCGCACTCGTCATGCGCAGAGATGAAGCTCTCCGTCTGCGGCGCGTCGCCGCGCACGAACAGGTCGATCCTCCGCGCCCCCTCTGGGGTGAGATGACCGATGTGAAGCACGGCAAGGTGAGCGAACGCGGCTGTCTTTTTCGTCTCAGTGTAGACCGGCAGCCCTGCGTAATCGAGCGGGCGGCGGACGCGCGGTCTGTCATGGCGCTCTTCGCTCTTCTTTTCCTTCGCGTCATTGCGGTGCACGAACTCGTTCAGGATGATGCTGCGCTGGCGCGGAGCCAGCTGCTCAGCTGCCGCAAGTAGTTTTTGATAGACGCGAGAAGTCGTCAGACAGTCGTCAAGCGCGCGGTGATAGTTCTCCGGTTCGACGCCAAAGTACTCCGCCAGCGCGCGCAGGTTGTAGTGTCCCAGATCGGGGAACAGCGCGCGGCTCCAGTAGAGCGTGTCCACATGCCGGCTGCGCAGCGGCTCGCCAAAATACGCCTGGCAGAAATGGTCAATGATGGAGATGTCGTTCGCGCCCACGTCGTGGCCGACGATAACACTGCCGCCGATGAAATCGCGCACGGGCCCCATCACCTCGCGGGGAGTCGGTGCACAGCGCACCATCTCCGTCGTGATGCCAGTGAGTTCGGTCACGACGCGCGACACGCGTGACACGCGCGGTTTGACAAGCGTGCTGTATGAATCGATCAGCGCGCCCTCGGGAGAGAAACGGGCCAGAGCGATCTCGATCGGGCAGAAGCGCGCATAGCCCTGAGACTCGGTGTCGAGCACGACGTAACCGTCGCGTCCCGGCAGAAAAACATCCGCTGCTTCGCTCATCGTCCTCTCCCCTTTCCCGCTTCACGCTCACAGACAAAGTTCATTGTATAACCCCGGTCCCGTTCTGTGAAGTGCTCTTTTGCGGCCGGCCACAAAAAAGCGAAGCTCCGTCATGGAACTTCGCTTTTATTTTTGCATGGCGGAGACGTGTGCGAATCGAACACACCAGGGACGATCAAAATCGCCCCTCACGCGGGTTTGAAGCCCGGGGCGGCCACCAGACCACATCCGCCTCCATCGCGTTTTGTATTGTACTCCAATGCGGACCTTTCGACAAGCGGCGTTTTCCGGCAAAAATCGTTCCCGAAACCGCCGTGCGCGCTACATGCCCCGCAAACGCCGCAACTCCTCATACGCGCCCTGCACCTGCTGGAACTTCTCTGCGGCCAGGCGCGAGAACTCGGGATCGTTCAGTCCCGCAAACTTGTCGGGGTGGTATTTGGAAATCAGCTCGCGATAGCGCGCGCGGATCTCGTCATCCGAAGCGCTGCGCGGCAGGCCGAAAACCTCATAAGCAGACTTCGGCGCG
>JAGAYQ010000050.1 GCA_017940445.1 Pyramidobacter sp.
ATGACGACAAGGAGAACAAACGCGGCGGCCATCATGCCAAGGGCCACGCCGTTACCGAATTGCAGGCCGCAAAAACCGCCCAGCGCGAGAACAAGCCCTATGCCCGCCAGAATTTTAGCAAAACTGACCGCGTAGATCTTTTTGTCTTCCTCGCTCCTGGCTTCCACAGCGTAATTGCGCCCAACCATGCCGAACGCCTTCGTCCGGCCTTGGATCGCGGCGTAGATCAGGAGCACGCCTGCCAAAATAAGCAGCAGGATCGCAAATCCGTTCACCATGTTCTTTCACTCCTCTGGCAATGATCCTGTCAAACGAAAATAAAATGATTCTCTTGCGTGAAAAAACACCCGCCTGTTGAAATTTTACTCGACGGGCGGGCGTTTTTCTGTGTGTCACATGTGAAACAACACTCCGTTTTGAACGGCAGCGCGTCTATTTGGCCGCGGCTTCCAGTTTGGCGAGCGCTTCGGGAGGCAGGCGCCTGTTTTTGCGGGCAGCGTCGAGGACGGAGACGTTCTTTTTATTCACAGATTTGGCGTCGGCTCCGGCGGCGAGCAGGGCTTCGATCGTTTCCGGCTGCACGCGGCTGTTGCCGGCGGCTTTGAACAGCGCCGTCTCGCCGTTTTTCGTCGCGGCATTCGCGTCAGCGCCCGCTTTCAGCAGCGCGGTCACGATCTCGTGCGTCGCTTTGTTGTTGGCGCAGGCTTTGTACAGCGCGGTCTCGCCGTTTTTATTGACGGCGTTGACGTTCGCGGAACTCTTCAGCAGGGCCTCGACGATCGCCGGCTGGAGCTGACTGCTCTGGCAGGCTTTCATCAGCGCCGTTTCGCCGTCCTTCGTCGCGGCATTGACGCCGGCCCCGGCGGCCAGCAACGAGGCAACGATCTCGGGCGTCGCTCCGCCGTTGGCGCAGGCATCGATCAGCGGCGTCTCGCCTTTTTTATTGGCAGCGTTGACGTTCGCGGAACTCTTCAGCAGCGCCTCAATGACGCCGGGCACCGGTCGGCTGCAATGTGCGGCCCACAGCAGCGGCGTGTCGCCGTATTTGTCGGCGGCGTTCACATCGGCGCCGCCCTTCAGCATTGCCTCGACGGACTCGGGAACGGCCGTGCCGCGTCCGGCCATCATCAGCAACGGGGTGCGCTCGTCGCGGGTGCGTGCTTTCACGTTTGCGCCGGCTTTGATAAGGGCGGCGATCGTCTCGGGGTCGTCGCCTTT
The DNA here is from genome assembly GCA_017940445.1 of Pyramidobacter sp. Classification (GTDB taxonomy): domain Bacteria; phylum Synergistota; class Synergistia; order Synergistales; family Dethiosulfovibrionaceae; genus Pyramidobacter. The sequence continues at coordinate 1,219 of JAGAYQ010000050.1, forward strand.
GACGGACATCAGCGGCGTGTTGCCCATCTTGTCGGCGGCGTTCACGTTCGCGCCCAGCTCGATCAGCTTGCGGGCTGCTTCACCGGCCGTTTTGCCTTCGACGACAGCCGCATAGAGGGCTCCGCGGTTCTGGCCGTCGGGGGCGTTCACGTCGGCGCCGCCTTTGACGAGCGCTTCGACGATGTCGGCACGCGGATTGCTCTTGGCAACCATGATCAGCGCGGTGCGGCCGTCTTTGGCCCTGGCGTTGGGATCGGCTCCGGCGGCGATCAGGGCGCTGAGAACGGCAACGTCGATCTTGGGCTGCGTGGCAGCCTGCATCAGCACGGTGCGCTTGTCGCGCGTGAGCATCGCGTTGGGATCAGCCTTCGCCGCCAGCAGCAGCTCGACGATCTCACGGCACTGGCGCTCAGGGTTGTTCACGGCCTGCATCAGCAGGGTGCGGCCGTCTTTGACCATGGCAGCGTTCACGTCGAGGCCGGCATCGACGAGCTTTTTCACGTAGGACAGGGGCTCGCTTTTATTAAAGGCGATGAACGCGCTGGTAGCGCCGTCCTTGTCCTTCCATTTGACGTCGGCGCCGGCGGCCAGCAGCAGATCGACGGCTTCGGGCTTGTCGTGGAACTGCACGGCGGTCTTCAGCACAGACCAGCCGCCGTCGTTCGTCACGGCGTTGACGTTTGCTCCCGCGTCGATCAGGGCTTTGACGAGTTCGAGCGAACGGTTGCTGCGCAGGGCGTTGTGCAGCCACGTCCAGCCGTGCTTGTCGGGGGCTTCCACGTCGGCCCCGGCCTTCACGAGCAGCGGGATGCTGCCCGGATTGCGCGATACGGCAATGTCAAAAGCCGTGCGTCCGCGCTTGTCGACCGCCTTCGCGTCGGCCCCCGCGGCAAGCAGAGCCTGCACCAGATCGGTCTTGTCGTTCTGCACAGCGCGCATCAGCAGCGTTGTTCCGTTCGTGTCGGCGGTCTTGGCGTCGGCTCCGGCGGCAAGCAGCGCGGCAACGATCGCCGCTTTCGGCTCGCGGGCGCCTGCGGCCAGCGTCAGAGCGTCTTCGCCGCGGCTGCTTTTGGCATTCACGTCGGCACCGGCAGCGATCAGCTTATCGACGACGGCAGCGTGACCTTTATCGACGGCTTTCATCAGCGGCGTTTCACCGCGGCTGTCAGCAGCGTTGACATCCGCGCCGTTTTTGATGAGCAGATCAAGCGCCTCCGCATCGCCGGCTTTGACGGATTCTTCAAACAGGCCGGCCGTCTTGTCGGCGGGCACGGCTTTCAGATCGGCGCCGGCGGCGATCAGGGCTTTGACAGCCGGCAGGTTCTCACGATCGACGGCATAGCCCAGGGCGGTCAGGCCTTCGGCATCGGCAGCGTCACGCTTTGCCCCGCTTTTCAAAAGCAGCTCGATCGTCTCGGGCGCTGCCTTGCGGTTGCGGGCGGCGGCCATCAGCGGCGTGCGGCCTTTTGTGTCAGCGGTGTTGACGTTGGCCTTCGCATCCAGAAGCATTTTGATCATCTCGGGCACAGCGGAATTGCCCGCGCAGGCTATAAGCGGCGTGACGCCATTGTCGGCGGCGGCGTTCACGTCAGCACCGGCGGCCAGCAGCGTTTTCACGATCTCGGGATATTTGTTCGCGGCCGCACCCATCAGCGCGGTGATGCCGCCCTTGGCGCGCTCGTCGACACGGGCGCCGGCTTTCAGCAGCTCGGCGGCAATGGCCGCTTCTTTGTTGGTAGCTGCGGCGATCAGGGCCGTCTGCCCGCTTTTGCCCGCAGCGTTGGCGTCAGCACCGGCGGCCAGCAGCGCCTTCACGGCCTCAAGCGTGTTGTAGGCGGCAGCCGTCATCAGCGGCGTTTCTTCGCGCTTGTTGCGCGCTTCGAGGTTGGCGCCGTCTTTGAGCGCCGCGGTGATCTCGTCTGCGCTCCCCTTGCGGCACAGCTTGTGGAAATCGTTATCGCTCAGCGCGCCCCAGGCAGGCATCGCCAAGCCGATCAGCAGGAGCGCGGTCAGAAAACGTTTTCTCATGGTCTCGTTCATCTCCTTGAAAATGAGCCAATATCAAACTCCGATGTTACGAAAAACAGCGCCGTCGTCAGCGGTTTTCGGGATAGAACACTTCCACGCGCACGGACTTTGTCTTCGCCAGCGTCTCGGCGTCGATCCCCTCAAGCGGCAGCCACCAGGGCGTCGTAGCCGTCTCGTCAGCACCGTGCCACGCGTCGATGCGCATCGTGTTGCTGAACAGATACGGCGCCATCGCCCAGCGGTAGTAGCCGAAGAAGAAGAAATGCTTCTGCTCCGTGTTCACCTGATCGAGCTCTTCGCCCTTTTCGTCGAGCAGATAGATATCGAACTCGATGGGCACTTCGTAGAACTTGCGGAAGAATTTGTCGAACAGGCCGCTGAGCTTGCGTCCCGGATCGGTGTTCCACTCGTCGCGTGTGAGCGAATAGACCAGCGCCGAGTACTTGCCGTCGGTCAGCGTGTAGTTGTCGCGTCTGTGATCGTAAATGTCCTTGAATTCACGCCCGGCGTAGTAATCGCGGATGCGGCGCTGAGGCTCGTCCTTGTAGCGGTACTTTGCCGGAGCGGGGAAAACGCCGTCCATCGCGGCTTTCATTTCCGGCGCGAACGTCTTGAGGAAAAAGTCGGTGTTGTACTTCACGCCATACGCGACCGCGGGGATCTCCTTGTCGTCGCGCGTCTTCATCGTGCCGATCGGGCCGAACGCAAACTCGACGAACTGTTCCGGTGAGTATTTATTCATCACCTCTTCCAGCTTCGGAAGACCGGCCTCGTTGACAGCCGCGCAGGCAGCGGAAGCGAACAGAGCAAACACCGCAGCGAGAAGAACCACTTTTTTCTTCATGACTAAACTCCTCCTAATATAAAAATTTAAATCATGCTTTGAGTATAACATGAATAATCATTCTGTCTATACGTATTTACAGCATACAGTACTTACAAGTTTTCATCAATTATGAAAGAGCCCATTTGGAAGGGAGGCGTTCGTCGCGCATGTCCGCAAAACGTAAGCTGCGCTTTCTTTTTACGACCTTTTATTCATATACAAAAAAACAGGCGGAGCGTTCCGTACCAAACGGAACGCTCCGCCTGTTTATTACTTCCGGAAAAATTGCATCGTCCACTGCACAGCGATCCACACGCCCAGGGCGGTGAGGAGCCATTCGAGCATCTCGTGGACCTTCACGAGCCAGCGGCAGCTCGAGGAATGAACGTCGAACGGCCTGTGCATGAGCCAGATGAAAACGAACAGAACTGCAAACGCGAGCAGCTGCGCGCGCATGAACGCCTCTCTCCTTTTCTCAAAAACAGCGTCTTTCGCGCTTATTCTTCAAAATCGCTTTCGGCTGCGGCGAGCGCTTCCATCTGGGCGCGCTTTTTCGCGCTGCGGCGCCGGCCGCCGCGATGGCCGCGGCGTTTTTTCTTCTTCGCGCCGTCGTCGTTCTTCTCGACCTTC
>JAGAYQ010000051.1 GCA_017940445.1 Pyramidobacter sp.
GATCGACTTGATGCGCATCATCGTGCCCGTCTGAGCGAAGATCGCGGCGGCAATCACCGCCACCAGTTCTTCATCAGCCGCAGCCGCGCTGCTCGCAGCACCGGCGGCAGCAGGAGCAGCCGCCCTGGCGGCAGGAGCCGCAGCGGGCTTCTCAGCGCCGGCAAAGCGGGAGACCAGACGCATGGCATAGATGACCAGCGTAAGGAAAATCAGGACGATGAAAACAACGCTGAATGCGATCGTGGAAAGAGCGGTAGCACCGTTCAACCCCTCAAAGGACGATGCTAATGTTTTTACTGCTGCGGGTGCCATGGGCTCTCCCTCCCCACTAGTTGGGCATTACGCCGTGCTTCTTGCGGGGCAGAGCCTGACGCTTAGTGCGGTGAGCCTTGAGAGCCTGGATGACCTCGAAGCGGGTCTCTTCGGGAAGGATGACCTTGTCAACATAGCCGCGGCTGGCAGCCTGGTACGGAGTCGCGAACGCGTCCTCGTACTCGCTGATCAGCTTGGCGCGCTCAGCAGCCTGGTCCTCGGCAGCCTCGATCTCCTTGCGGAAGATGATATTCGCCGCACCGGCTGCGCCCATGACCGCGATCTGTGACTGCGGCCAGGCGAGCACTGCGTCAGCGCCAAGGCCCTTGCAGCACATGCCGATGTAAGCGCCGCCGTAAGCCTTGCGGAGCACGACGGAAACCAGCGGCACAGTGGCCTCGCTGTAAGCGTAGAGCATCTTCGCGCCGTGGCGGATGATGCCGCCCCATTCCTGCGTCTTGCCGGGCAGATAGCCGGGAACGTCGACGAAGGTGACGATGGGCAGATTGAAAGCGTCGCAGTGGCGGATGAAGCGGCTGGCCTTGTCGGAGCAGTCGATGTCAAGGCAGCCGGCCATGTTGCCGGCCTGGTTGGCGACGATGCCGACGGGCATGCCGTCAAAGCTGGCGTAGCCGACGACGATGTTCTTGGCCCACATGGCCTGGACTTCGACGAAGCGGCCATCGTCAACAACGGCCTTGATCACATTGTGCACGTCATAGCCCTTGTTGGGGTCGGTGGGCACGATCGTGCGCAGAGAAGCCTCAGCGCGGGTGACGGGGTCAGACGTGGCGATGCGGGGAGCGTCGCTCATGTTGTTGCTGGGCAGATAGCTGAGCACGTCACGGACCTGCTGGAAGCACTCCTGCTCGCTGGTGGCAAAGAAATGAGCGTTGCCGCTGCGGGTGTTGTGCGTGCGGGCGCCGCCGAGCTCTTCGCTGGTGACTTCTTCGCCGGTAACGGTCTTGATGACCGCGGGGCCGGTGATATGCATGATGGAGATCTTGTCAACCATGAAGATGTAGTCGGTCAGAGCGGGGCTGTACACAGCGCCGCCGGCCGTGGGACCAAGGATGACAGACATCTGCGGGATGATGCCCGAGCAGATGGTGTTGCGGTAGAAGATGCCGGCATAGCCGTCAAGAGCGTCGACCGCTTCCTGGATACGAGCTCCGCCGCTGTCGTTGATGCCGACGATCGGGCAGCCGTTGCGCAGAGCGAGGTCCATGACCTTGCAGATCTTCGCAGCGTGCTGCTGGCCCAGCGAGCCGCCGAGCACCGTGAAGTCCTGGCTGAAGACGTAGACGATGCGTCCGCCGACCGTGCCGTAGCCGGTGACAACGCCGTCGCCGAGATACTTCTTGGACTCCATGCCGAAATTCGTGCAGCGGTGCTCCACGAACTCGTCGAGCTCAACGAACGACCCCTCGTCCATGAGGAGATCGATCCTCTCACGCGCCGTCAGACGTCCCTTAGCCTTGTGCTTCGCAACAGCCTTTTCGCCGCCGCCGGCTGCCGCCTTGGCACGCTTGTCGAGCAGGATATTGCAAAGCTCATCGATGGTTTTTACCGCCATACTGGTACCTCCTTGAAAAATTTTAACGCCGTTTCATCATCTATCTGGAAAGACCCGCGATGACTGTTCCCACGGGTTTGTTCCCTATTTTTACGCACGAACAGATACGAATGCTTCGACATGCTCAGCAAATAATAACAGAGAATAACGAAAAAGTCTCTTATTCCTTCAGCATAATTCTTAAAAATCGCAAACAAATCTTCACGGCACGATTTTAAACGTAACGAAAACCGAATACCGCGCCGAAAAACAGGAACATGCTGGCTGTCAGCGTGAAGCCCAGCAGCGTGCGAAGATACAGCAGCAAAGTCGGACTTCCTGGGTAGCGTCCCGTCTGGATGCCGCGGATGAACTTGACGAGCAGCCATGTCACGAAAAAAGTCACGATGCCCATCAGCGCCTGAAAGTTCAGCACCGGCAGTCCCATTATGAGCTCTTCCTTCATGCTCTCCCCTCCGCCTCGCACAGTATAGGGCGATAATACCACATCAGCAAAATAATATGGTAATAATTTCGACCTATCACCTGCAAAAAAATGCAGGCAGGAAAAAATCCTGCCTGCATTATCGTTTTTACATTTTCATACTGATCTGATTGAGAACGTCAACGGCTACCTGAAGAGCGCGTTTGCCATCCTCAATGCCGACAAGCGGCTGCGTATGGTCGCGGATGCAGCTGAGGAAGTGGCTCAGTTCCTGCTTGAGCGGCTCAGTCTTGGGCAGCAGCGGGTGCTCAATCACCTCAAGCGATCCGCCCTCAGGCGAGGTACGCGGCGCATGGTGAACGGTCACGTCCTGCGTCTCAAAGTTGACAGAATAGTACTTACCGGACTCCATCACGTCCATCTGACGCAAACGGCGCTCGGCCACCCGGCTGACCTGGATGTCAGCTATGGTGCCGCAGGCGAACTCTATCTGCGCCAGAGCAAGGTCTTCGTGGTTCGTGCGCACCTTGCGCCCCATCGCACTGATGGAGACGACCTCGGACTTGACTAGCGAGAGGATGATGTCGATGTCGTGGATCATCAGATCGAGCACCACGCCCACGTCGCCGATGCGGGATGAGAACGGTCCCTGCCGGCGCGACTGAATGCACAGGGGCGCTTCGGTGATCTGCTCGGAAAGGTAGCGGATAGCGCTGTTGAAGCGCTCCACATGTCCCACCTGAAGGACGATGTTCCGTTCGCGGGCAATCTCCAGCAAGGCTGAAGCCTGCTCCACCGTCGTGGTCACGGGCTTTTCGACAAGCAGGTGGATGCCGCGCTCCGCCAGGCGCGACGCGACTTCAAAATGATGGACAGTCGGCACGACGACACTGATGGCATCGGGGCGCTGCTCTTCAATAAACCGCTCGACATCAGTGTATGACGGCACTCCATACATCGCGCCGATCTCGTCAGCTGACTCCTGGCGGCTGTCGACGACTCCGACGAGCTTGACGCCCATCAGCTCCTTATAGATCCTGGCGTGGATGCGGCCAAGATGACCGACTCCGATAACGCCTGCTCTTATTTTTTCCATGCGCTCCACCCTCTTCAAGATTCATAGCCTTTTTCTTATTATCACCTATTTGGACTGCTCTGTGGAATCCGGCTTCGAACGGTCAGAAGCATCCGCGGATCGTCATCCGGGGTCGAGCGGCGGTGCGAACAGAACAGGTCGGTCCCGCAGCAGGTGCACTGAGACTCCAGCCAGATGTGCTTTTCCGGCACACCGCATTCGGCAAGCTGAAGGGCGATCTGGCGCTTAAGGTCGATGTGCGCGAATTCCTTCCCCGGCGTGATCGCTTCGTGTGAAAAACGCTTCATCGCTTCGATCGTCGAAGGATCGTCCATGCGCCGCGTATAGCATGTCCCTGAAATGCACGGACCTACCCATGCGTACAGATCACGCGGAACTGTCGGACCGTGCTTTTCGCGTGCCGCAGCCATGCCCGAAGCAACGATGTTCGCCAGCGTGCCTTTGAATCCCGAGTGCAAAAGCAGCAGCCACGAATCGTCACCCAGAGCGAGCACGATGACGGGCGCGCAGTCGCCGTAGCGCAGGCCGATCACCGGCCCGCCAGGCGATACGAGCAGCCCGTCGGCCGGCTCACGGAGCGGCCAGCTCGGCGCCGTTTCCGCTTCGATCACGCGTGCACCATGCACCTGAGAGCAGGTCACAAATGGAGCCTCCTCTGCAAGCCGTTCGATCTCTGCGCGTGCGTCAATGCCGCGCAAGGAGATTCGTGCCGCGAAAGGACTTTCAGGAGGCAGCGGATCGTCGTAAAACCCCCTGTCAGAAGTAATCGTAAAGCTGCCGCAGTTCATCGGTCGTTCACCAGCTCTCTCATTCGAGCTACAAAGTAGAGACTGCCGCAGACGATCACCGGACCGCCGCGGCTCTGGGCCGCCCGCAGTGCCTGCGCAGGATCTGCATGGACGGCAGGGGGGGCGCTCCATCCCAGCGGCAGCGCCTTGACAGCGAGCTCGCCAGCCTTTTCGCAGCGCGGGAAATCTGCAAGCTCTGTGCAGAACAGCCTGGCGCACGGGAAAGCGCGAGC
>JAGAYQ010000052.1 GCA_017940445.1 Pyramidobacter sp.
AAGGAGTGCATTATCATGAACAAGTACGAACGCATCCGCGCCGCCGTGGCGGGCGAGAAGCCCGACAAGCTGCCTTACGCCTTCTGGACCCACCTGCCCGGCATCGACCTCGATCCCGTCAAGCTGGCCGAGACGACGTATGACTTTTACAAAGAGTACGACCTCGACTTCATCAAGACGATGAACAACGGCATGTACGGCGTGGAGTGCTTCGGCTGCACCGTCGACTACTCTGAGATCGAAAAAGGCGGCGTGTCGAAGATCGTCACCACCCCGGTGAACGGTCCCGACGACTGGACAAAGCTCGAGCCGCTTTCGCTCGACAACCCCGTGCTGGCCCGCGAGCTGAAGTCGCTCGAACTGACCCTCGCCAAGGTGAAAAACGAGCACACCCCCGTGATCTTCACCGTTTTCAGCCCCCTCACCCTGGCCGACAAGATCAGCGGCAAGAAAGTGCTGGAGCACATCGCCCAGGGACACGGTGACAAAGTGAAAGCTGCGCTGTCCGTCATTGCAGACACCACCGCGCGCCTTTCGGCCCGTGCCATCGAGATGGGGGCCGACGGCGTGTTCTTCGCCTCGCAGATGAGCAGCTACGACAAGACCACCGATGCCGTGTACCGCGAGTACGGCAAGCCCTACGACGTGCAGGTGCTTGCGGCCGCTAAAGACGGCTGGTTCAACACCATCCACGCCCACGGCACGAACATCATGTTCGACGTGCTCCGCGACTATCCCGTGAGCACGTTCAACTGGCACGTCGGCGAGTCGCTGCCCGAGCTGGCCGAATGCTTCGACCTCAGCGGCAAGTGCCTGATGGGCGGCCTTGAGCGCATGGACATCACAAACGGTCGCAAAAACGAGCTGATCCACCAGATCTACACAGCGCTCACCAGCATGGGCGGCCGCCATCACATCCTCACCCCCGGCTGCGTCATGCGCTACCCGCTGGATACCGAGATGCTTGCGTTCGTCAAAAAGGCCAAGGACGACGTGGAAGCCGCTCTGCGCGCGCAGGGGAAGCTGTAAAAATCGATCCGCAAAAAAGCACGCGATGTTCCATATGGAACATCGCGTGCTTTTTGTTACTGGGCTTGCTGTATAATTTTCTGCCTGATATGCCGCAAAGGGTGACGCATTTGAACATAGACGAGAGTCACTGCCTGTTATTCATGGTCCCTGCCCAGACGGCAGAATTCGCGCTGCGAAAGCAGCCCCGTTTCGTTGTAATAAAAAGATTGACCGCAGAAATCAAAGCAGATCGTACCGTCCTTGACTGACGGTTCGACAGCGAACGTGCCGTCATCGTTTTGAGACACGTCTTTCAGACCTTCGGCCGCATCGCCCAGCATCCAGGCCGGGATTGAAAAAGCGGAAAGATCTCCATTGCCGAAAGGACTGGGAACGGGAACGGAACATCTAACACACACATCCATCACGCCGAGACGAGTTTTCAGTCTTTCCAGCGAATCACCGCCGCTGATTGCGATGTCCTTCAGCCCTTTGTCCCAGGACATGAGCGCCGATTGAGCCAGCGAGCTTTCTGCTATCGAGATACCTTTCATTTCGCTTCGGGACTTCTCCCACGCTTCGCTGCCCAGCTTCGCCGCAACCGCGGCAAGCAGCGAATGGTGCGTGCAGTCTTCTACAAGCTCACGGTTTTGCTCAGGCAGGCGCCAGACACACTCGCCTTCGAGCTGCGCAAGCGTCGCTGCAGCAGCCAGAGGTTCATACGCCCGTTCATTTCCGAATCCCCATGCCCGTGCCTGATGAGTAAGAAGCCAGTCATGCCTGCCCTCAGGCGTAAGAACGATGCACCGCGGTGATTCAAAGCCTGCGGGACGCTTGCGGTCATGGCGAAACAGACGACCGATACGCTGCAAAAGCACATCTGCGGGACACAGGTCGGTGATCAGCAAGTCAAAATCAACATCCAGCGACTGCTCGACCGTCTGAGTGGAAACCAGCACACCGCCCCTGCGCGGACCGCATGTCTGCGTACCCGGCAGAAAGTGCTTCCCGAAACGCTCTTCAACCTCTTTGTCGAGAATCCCTCTGTCTTCCGCCGCAAAACGGCTGTGATGCAGCGTCGGAATTCCATTGACACTAAAAAGAAGCTCCTTATCAGGCAGACAGCTTTTCAGCGCCAGAAACGTCTCGCGCGCCTGTCTGACAGAGTTGCGCAGCACCAGCACGCACGGACAGTCCGTTCCGCTCCGGCCGGCAACAGCCTCTGCTGCCAGATGGGCTGCGGCGACAGGATCAGTCATGATCTGCACAGGCTGCATCCTGACGCGCTTGGGCCGCGACGGATTTTTGATGCTCAGAGCAGCTTGCGAGTCCGTGACAATACGGGGATAGCCGACTTTGCATGCCGTTTCCGGTTCGGGCTGTGAAGGCGCGCGCCTCTTCCCGTACCATGCCCGCCAGAACTTGTTCAGACTTTCCGACCCCAGCGTCGCCGACATCAGCAGCACATGACCGCCGACCGCTTTGAAGATCTTCAGCAGACCGCAGATCAGCTCCGTCATGTAGGCGTCGCTTGAATGCACTTCGTCCACCACCAGCAGCGACCGCTGCAGAGCGGCAGCCCGCATGTCAGCATGCGGCACCCTGATCCCCGCCAGCAGAGCCTGATCGATCGTTCCAGAAGCAAGCGGCGCAGCCAGATATCGCTTCGAACTTTCCGCAAACCAGCCCAGGGCCGTATCATCCAGCTCTCTCCAGTCCACGGAAAAACGCCCCGTGCGGATTCCCTCAATGCCGCCAACACGGAGATACCCCGGCACAGCCAGCGTGACCGGCAGCCTGGCGCCGTTCTTTTCATCCCTTCCGAACGTGCGTGTCGAAAACAAATTCATGCGTTCAAAGAGCTGCGTTGCCGCAAAGCGAAGCGGATTGGCAAAATAAAGCCCGTCTGCTAGCCCGGCGCACAGCAGCCGCGTGTACAGACGCAGCGCCGCTTCCGTCTTGCCGCTGCCCGTCTCAGCTTCAAGAACATACAGCCCTCCGTCGGGGCGGAGTTCTAGCTCATCGATCGCTTTTTGAACACCATTGGGCGCAAATCCGAACTGCGATTCAAAACTTGGGAACGACGACGGTCGCAGATCGTCCATGTTCCAGTGCAGATGGTGCAGGACCTTTGCCGCCTGCCGGCGCGACCAGTCAAGCGCTTCATCTTCTTTCAGAGGCGGCCGCAGAGTGTCCAGCCAGTCCGCTTCACCGCAGAACGGAAAGAAACGTCGATCCGACGCGGTCCAATCTGCCAGCATCAGTACACCCGAAAAAAGATGCTCGAACTGAGGATTCTCTCCCAGTATATCTTCACTTATGCATGTCGAAGTGAAATGCTCTTTTGCAAAGGTGAGAAGTTCATCAAGTGCTGCAGCTGGATCAAGGTCGATGTCAGGAATGCGTTGCCAGCAAGGCACCGAACTTGATAGTGCCAGTGAAATTTTCTGCTCCGAGAGCCCGCCGCCATGATGGGAGAGAATCAGATAAATTGCTGACTCCTGCGCTTCTTCCGTGTTGCCGAAGCAGCCACTGTTGAGGAATCTGTCTTGTAAAGTCCTGTTATTCGATAGAGCAAAAAGGTTCCATGCAGCGCGAATATGTCCAACAAATTTATCACTCAGACCTTGAGATGCGATTTGAAAACGGGGGGATATTTTCCCAAAATCATGCAAAAAAGCCAGCGACGTGAACCATGTTGCTACTTTATCTGACAGAGTTACGCTGAGTACGTGTTCACAGCGCTTTTTGATAAGGCTGCCCCGGAACAGAGCTTCAAATACAGCTGCAACATCGCACAAGTGCGCCAGAAGCGGCTGACAGACACCTGTTTTTTCGTCAAATTTGCCCCAGACTTTTGCAAGCTCAGACATAGATTCCTCCTCAATATCAGGATTGAATTATGAAATATTTTGTATAGGATATTGCATTTCAGCATCCCCGCGAGTGCGGGGTTTTGCCAACATTGGAGATGGAGTAGACCTAGCCGCCAGGTTCATCCCCGCGTGTGCGGGGTTTTGCGCTCGGCAACCTCGCGCGCCGTCATCTGCCCGGGTTCATCCCCGCGTGTGCGGGGTTTTGGAGGGCATGACGGTGCTCGACGCGGATGATTAGGGTTCATCCCCGCGTGTGCGGGGTTTTGGACATCAGGTTGCGCTTCATCTCTTCCGGGATGGGTTCATCCCCGCGAGTGCGGGGTTTTGCCGCGAACGATGGCTGGATAGGGTACATGCTCAGGTTCATCCCCGCGTGTGCGGGGTTTTGCGCCCATCGATGTGAAGCATAGCCTCTTCAAGGGGTTCATCCCCGCGTGTGCGGGGTTTTGTGATGCAGACCGCAAAAGATGAACTCCGTGCCGGGTTCATCCCCGCGTGTGCGGGGTTTTGACCGCCGCGCCGAACCGAACGAGCGCCGCCTGAGGTTCATCCCCGCGTGTGCGGGGTTTTGAAGACGCTGCCCTGAGCGTTCGCGGCGACCGAGGGTTCATCCCCGCGTGTGCGGGGTTTTGAAAGACGGCAGCGGCCAGTACATCAAGGGCGAGGGGCCATCCCCGCGTGTGCGGGGTTTTGAACGACCGCCACGGCGATTATTCCTCGCTCGTGGGTTCATCCCTGCGTGTGCGGGGGAAAAACAGCCCTTGGACTTCACCACAGTTCCGGCTTCATTCCCGCGTGGGCCATTGAGCCTTTGCAGTTCTTCAATGTCGGATGTGGGGAGCTGTTCTCCAAAGCGCAGTTCATACATTTTCAGCACGATCTCGCGGCGTTTGACGGGAGATGACCAGCATTCGACCTGCCGGCGGGCAAGAGCGCTCCGGTCCGGGCTGAGCGGCGGTGCGGTGTACATCCGCACGCCGCCGGTGCCGACTGCGATCAGGCCCATTCCATGACTGGCGACAAGCCTGAAGACGTCATGACTGACGGTTGTGCCCGGGCCGAGCAGGATCATCGAAACGGTCTGGTAGGGAATATCATAAGCGCCTGGCGCGAGATTCGGGCTGCCGGCACAGGCAAATCGAAGCGTTCCTTTCTCGACGAACAGGCTGCCCCGTTCCAGCCAGAGCAGGCCGTATCGGTCGGCGTGCGGTACGTTGGCTGTTTCAAGGCCAAGCCGGGTAAAGGCCATGTCAGTCTGCGGCTCTCAGAAGCAGCATGCCGAAGCCAAAGGCGGCGTGACGGCCGACTCCGTGGCGGATAAGACGGTCAAAAGCGGCGGGATCGGCAACGGTAAGCGTGCCCGTGAATGTGGTCTCCGGCCAGCTGCGCTTTGATGAACGGGTGGGGGCGCCGTCGTGATCTTTGCTGCTGCGTGCTGTCATCGCGGTGCTTCGGCTGCCTGACACAACGGCGTACTCCAGTTCTGCGGCGGGCATAAAACGTTTTTCCAGCCATCTGACGTAGGTTTCTTCTATCTCGCCTTTGTGAAGCTGCCGGTAAGCTCTGAGCGTGTCGGGCTTTCCTGCGGCTTTCCAGTCGGTGTAGGTTTTTCTGAGCCAGACATCGCTTTCAACTTTGACTTTTTCAGCCGCGGGGCCGTCGAGATCATAAGTATGCCGGACGGTAGGACGGCAGAAGACTGAAAAGTGATAGCGGCGTCCACTGCACCATTGGTCTGGCATAGTGCGCAGACAGATCTCGGGCAGTGTAAAGACTGCGTGGAGCAGTGAATCGCTGTTTGCTGTGGCCGCATGGCTGTTTCGGAGGTATTCTTCACTCGCTGATGTGTAGCCAAGGATACGGCTGCGTTCGGGCTGAATCAAAAATGGCTGCGGCCCGAGTGTGCCGAAGGCCTGCCGCGAGGCGGCATGGACAAGGTAGGCCGTATCCCCGCCAAGACGTCGCCGATGTCCCCAGATCATGAGAGCGCCGAGATCAAGGTCAATGCTGATCATGTTCAAAGGCATTTTCAGCGGCCTCCTTTCGTAAGGACAAAAGAATCTCAGTGCGGTAGACAAGGCGCCGGACGCCATGGACGTTGGAGGTCCAGCGTCGGCTGTCGAAGCGTTCAACGATGTGAGTTTTTTCCTCTCCGGTAATGCCTTCGGCCTGCTCTGGCGTCAAGGGCCATTCTGCAAGTATGGGCTGTTCGTTGCTCGGACAACCGGGCCAATCAGCACGTGCGGGAACTTTTTGGATGCCCTCTTTAAGGCTGGCGAACTAGACGATTTCGTTTCCGTCCGGTTCGCGGCAGATCGGCTGTGCAGGCGGGCACGAAACGCGTCCGATGAACAGAGGGCGGGCGGGATGCTGGAGAGCGGTGCGGATGTCTTGCAGTGTCGGCTGTTCATTGGGCTCGCGGAGAGCAACAAGGACTGTAACTGAGGAATCGGTGCGATAATGGCGGTAACGCTGTACCGTGAAATCTCCGCTCGAACCTCCCTCACGCAGGGACGGGAAGCCGTCACTGCGCCACATCATGTCATTGCTGTTCAAATGTACTGTCTGATAATCTCGCAGGGGGGCACCGGGGCGGTCCTGCCGGCTGGCAATGCTGAGACGGTCCTGAAGACGCTGGAGCTGGGCTGTATCCTGATACGTCCAGCCCAAGGCATTGGCGATCAGACCGGTGATCTGCGACAGTGTGGGAAGCACGTCGGTCGGGCGCAGTTCGTCGATGGCCACATCGCCGAAGGCCATCAGCGGACCGCGCAGCCGCAGGATCAGCATATCCATGCTATCGCTCCGGGTGCAGGATGCAGTTTTCCAGAGCGTCACCCATCGCGTCGACTGAGACTTTTTCGGCTCCGGGAATATTGGAGGGGTACATGGAAGCCATCCAGCGGCACAGGTCCTTGCCATCACCGTACATAGCGTCACTGTCAGCGACGTACTGTGCAAGCTGCGTCAGCGCTGCGGCCCGCATGTTGCCGTGCAGCGGAACAGGGGTGAAGAACGCATCAGCGAGCGTACGGGGCTGAACGTCGCCTGCCTCAGCCAGGACGAACCATGGGGGGCATACGGCGCTGTCGAGCCTAGTTTTGCCCCGGGCGTGACGGTCGTGATCAGGTGGAGCATATGCTTGACAAGGCGGGCAGCGACGGTGCGGTCGGCCTTCAGCCACTCGCCTGCGGTGCAGCCTTCGATGTTGGAGACGAGCTGCGGCACGTCGATTACGACGTAGGTGTAGAAAATACCGCTCGTCAGTTCGGTGGCGTTGATATGGGCCGTGCCTGCGGTGTCGAGATCATCAACCGCGGTGAAGTAATCGGTCTCGGACTCTTCGGCGTGAACGGTGAACGCATGGGCGACGTGGACGGCGGCAGAGACGCGCGCATCTGGGTCACCTGAGACAAAACGCCCGAACATGGCGGCGTCCAGACCGGCGCCGCACTTCAAAGCCTGAAAATCTTTTTTGTGCTCTTTGAACCATTCTGCGGTTTTCTTTTTGGTATCTTCAGCGTCGGTCCCCGCAGCGCACAGATCGCGAATGGCATTTTTGAGGAACTGGATCTCGGGATGACCGAGAACGATCAGTTCTTTTCTTTGCGGACTGAGCCTTGCTTCCGAAGCTGCTTCCTCGGATTGCCCCTTTTTAGCTTTTTGTTTCTTAGCGGCAGCTTCGGTTCCTTTTTCACCGTACAGCTCATTCTGAAAGACTTGCGAGGCAGCGACAACTTTTGTCAGATCAAGTCCTTCTTCAGCAAGCGGCTGCTCGACGAGCCGGGGGAAGATGTTCCGGGAACGGAACGATGTCGCGATCCCATCATCGACGTTCTGCAGGCTCCACGTTCCTTCTGCCATGCGCCAATGGCGTTTAAGACACTGTGAGCTGACGCGCGTACGGCTGACGCCGCCGAAGGGGATCCTTTTTGAAAGGCCGGAATCATCGCGGTTGAGCAGTGATGCGGGATAGGTGGTCAGCGTAGAAATCTGGATAAAGCGATTCGTATTCATCAGTAGTCAATCTCCTTTGCTAGTTGTGTATTTGAGGCGGTTTTGCCGTTAGGATCAGCAAATTGTTTCTTTTCTTGAGAAATGTAAAATGATTGCGTCAAGCCCTTTCTGATTTGAGAACGTTTGTGCTCGTCTACGGTAAGGATCAAAGCGGCAAGGCTAACCCAAGAAAAAGCGCAGTTTTTGGAAATGGCCAGCTTGAGCATGTGGCGCAGAAGGTCGATAAAGCGTTCTGGGGTTGCTCGCATCAACTGGTCGAATCGTTTCGACAGCGAATCACCGTTCTCATCGGCAGAACCGAGAGCTTTGCCGAAATTTTCATCTTTCCCGACATCACGGCATAACTCTGCTGTCAATGCCATTCCTTGTATGACCGCAGCCCAGCGGCGTTCTTCGCCCGATTTTATAATCTGTTCATTAGAAAGATTTCCTATTACACCGTAACGGCACAGTATTTTCCAAAATATCGGGGGGCGCGCTTCGTCTTTCTCGGGATGCATGCGACGCAGCTCAGCCATCTCACCGGCTGAGAATGCAGCGTGTATAACACTTTCATCATCGCGGTTCGGATCGGGGGCCATCTGTACGAGTATCTTGTTGATGTTTTCAAAAAAACTGGTATAGCGCCCTTTTGATTCCTGTTTTTCTGCCGGCATGATTATCCATTTCCTTTCTGAAGCGGAAAATATTTGGCAATAAGACAGTTCAACGTTAATTCTCCTAAAGCGCTGGCTTTTACGATGAGGCTTGTATTGCATGGCAGCGATGAAACAGCAAATTGATAACAGTCACGAATAAGCTTTCTCAAATAATCCTGCCACGGTACCAGATAGTTGGGATCTGTGACGCGCCCATCTTGGATCCCGTCGCAAACTGTCCAAAAATACTCAAAGAATTTATTATCTATGTCTTTTTCGAAACGATCGCGGACACGAGGCAGGCAATTCTTTATGACGGAAGAATCCCAGTCTATGGCGTTATTTCCAGCCCCTTCATGACCACAGGACAAAAAACGTGCAACAGCAACGGCAAGTACGCTCCTTTTAGCCACATCGGCATGATTGAGCATTTCTTGAGCCGCTTGCCAGAGATCGTGACGATTGTGTTTTTTTTGTGCGTCGACTGGGATGAGGCGTTCAAAATATCCTTCAGTCTTGCCTTGTCCTTTGACGAGAGCACTGCACCAGAGTTGCAGCCCCTTTGCATTGTCAATGCCTTTATGGAAACGAATGAGCAGATTAGGCATGATTGTCTCTTCACCGGTGATGATCTTGGCAATGTTGGCGTAATCAAGCGAAGAGGAAAACACACGCACTCCTTTAGCATCTGAAACGATCGGCTCCCATGGATCGCCGAGATTGCCGCAGGTTTTGCCGATGTCTATGCGCGGACATGCAGATGGTGCTTTTTTAAAGAAAAGTTTGCCGTTTTTATTGATCGCGCGAACCCGGCGACTAACTTCTATAAACAGCGGATGCAGGGATGAGAGTTCGTATGAGGTAGTACCATCCCAGGTATCGAGCCACAGTAGGCGTTTATCGTCCGTATTTTCGCAGACTTGAAATAAAGCATCTTCATCCGATCCTTTGCAGCTTAGGATGACTCTTGCGTCACGTCCCCAGCGTGCGCCGGGCGATGAACTGCTTTGCAGGGTGAAAATCGGCCGCTGGGCCCAACCGCCGTTCTGGCGAGCACAGCTGTAATTACCTCTTCCAAGAAAGCCGCTGTTTGTTTGGAGGGAGATAAGAGCGAAAAACCAGTCTTCGGTCTGGGCGTTTTGAAACGTATCTGATTTGATGTCAAAATTTTTCGACGAAATCATCAGGTCAAGATCATCAGGACGCTTGATTATTGACTTAGAAGCAGTGAACTTTGCATCCGGAACTGGGCACTGCAAAAATGCCGGTTTGCTCAGGTCGTTCGTGATGAGACACCAGGGTTCGTCATTCGGGAATTGTTCAAAATAACCGGGCACGATGCCGCGGATCATCTGCCGCCATTCATCCGGACTGTGCTGTCCGAGCAGCTTCCACGGCTCTTCGGGTGTTGGATCAGGCAAATGCTCTGCGGCTCCTGATGTTTCGAGCGCGTGACAGGCCAGCTGGACAAGAAAAACATGAAAAGGGCCGCGCTGGTGAGGCAGGAGCGCGGGAAAGTCAGCAACGTCATTGCGCTCAAGTTCAGAAAAAAGTTCCGGCAGCGACACTTTGCGCTTGTCTCCCTGACGTGAGATGACCGTCAGCCATTTTTCCGTGAGCAAGTTATTCTCCATTATTTCACCTTCTCTGGGCAGCATCGAATGATTGAATTATACATAATTAAGGTTAATAGTAGTATGTATTCAACGTGAAGTCAATTATTTACTAAAATATTATTTTTCGCCTGCCGTAAAATAATATTCTGCGCAGTCCGATTTTGCCCGGTGTGCAAAATTGAATTCCTGATGTATGATAACTGTGTTCTGAAATTGTTTTGTCTGTTGAATGATAACGAACGGGAGGCATGTGTATGGATCGTCTGTCGGTAGAGCGGTGGATCACGGAACATTTTGCAGGACATTCCGGGAATGTGGTGACGGCGGAAATGGCGGCAGAGCATCCGCAGGTGGCGGGGCTGGTGATGTATGACGCGCCGCTGATGGGGGTGGCTGCGGCCGACGATCCTCTGTTCGAGCGCTACAAAAGCTGGGACGTGATCGCGCCGTTTCATATGACGCCTTGTGAATGGCTGCCGGGGGCGAAAAGCGTGATCTCGCTGTTTTTCCCGCTCTCGCAGCGCGTGCGGGAAAGCAACCGCGGCGCGATCGACGAAACGTCGTATGAGTGGCTGTATGCACGCATCGAGGGGCAGGCGTTCATCGCGGCGTTCTGCGCAGAGCTGGCACAGTGGCTGAAATCGTGCGGGGCGCGTGTCTGTGTGCCGGCGGCTGATCCACGGTTTGGCGTGGCACGCGGCGGCGAGGGACCGCTGGCAAGCTATCCGGGTACGCCGAAGGATCTGTTTGCCAGCAACTGGTCGGAGCGTCACGCGGCGTTTGCGGCGGGGCTGGGCACGTTCAGTCTGACGCGCGGGCTGATCACAAAGCGCGGCATGGCGGGGCGGTTCGGCAGCGTGATCGTCGATCTGCCGCTTGAGGTATCGCCGCGTCCATACCGTGAGCCGTACGAGTACTGTATCCGCTGCGGGGCGTGCGCGCGCCGCTGTCCTGCCGGCGCCATTTCGCTGGAGCGGGGCAAGGAACAGGCACCGTGCAAGGCGTATCTTGGCCGCCAGAAGCAGCTCTATGCGCCGCGCTACGGCTGCGGCAAGTGCCAGACGGCCGTGCCCTGCGAGGCGGGCATTCCGATTGCTCCGCGGGCGTGATGCTCATGCGCGATTAAGGAAGCGCTCATTAAATGAGCGCCTCCTTAATACTGTTCTTCGTTAAAACGGCTGAAAAGCATGAGCTGGCAGTATGCGAAAAATGGAACGGACCGGAGGTCTCCCTGCGGAGGCTCCGGTCCGTTTTTTTCGCTTGTTGAAGCTGTGCGAACTCTACAATTCGCCTCTTTTATGCTTGACGTCATAATCCCTGACAATGCCGCGAAGGGTAAAGGAGAGCAGCAGCAGTCCCACAAGGTTGGGCAGGGCCATGAGGCCGTTCAGCGTGTCGGAAATATCCCAGAGGCTGTTCAAAAACTCGTTGCCCTGCGCGCCGACAAACTGGGCGCCTGCCGCGCCGAACAGGATCAGGACGATCCAGATGACCTTCATAACGGGCTTGAACCACACGCCAAACAGGTACGTTGCCGCTGTTTCGGCGTACCAGTACCATCCCAGGATCGTGGAGAAAGCGAAGCACAGCAGTCCGAACGACAGCACATACTTGCC
This sequence comes from Pyramidobacter sp., assembly GCA_017940445.1. GTDB lineage: Bacteria > Synergistota > Synergistia > Synergistales > Dethiosulfovibrionaceae > Pyramidobacter. The sequence goes on from JAGAYQ010000052.1 coordinate 11,775, forward strand.
CACAGGGCCCATGGCGTTTTCAAAAGCCTGGAGCGTCAGCTGCGCGCCGGTCAGACTGGGGGAGCCGGTCAGCGTTCCGGTGGTGAGGATCACAAGGGAGGTCATCGTGCAGATCACGATGGTGTCCATGAACACCTCGAAAATCCCGTAGAAACCCTGCTGCACAGGATGATCGACGTTCGCCGTGGCGTGGACCATCGGCGCGGAGCCCATACCGGCTTCGTTGGAGAAAACGCCGCGGGCGATGCCGCGCTGAATGGCTTCCTTCACGCCCCAGCCTGCCAGACCGGCGGGGATCGTTTCCGGATTGTGGAACGCCAGATGGAGCGCCTCGGCAAAGACCTTGGCGATCTGCCCGGAGTAGCCCGCGAGCACGATGACGGCGCCAACGATGTAGAAAATCGCCATGAAGGGCACCAGATAGGTCGTCACAGTAGAGAGGCTCTTCAAGCCGCCGATGATGACCAGTCCGACCAGGGCGGCAATGACGATGCCGCTGTACAGGTGATCGATGCCCCAGCCCATCGACAGCGCCTCGGCGGCGGAGTTCGCCTGAGTGGAAGCGCCGATGCCGAAGGAGGCCAGAAACGCAAACAGCGCGAAGATCACGGCCAGCAGCTTGCCCAGAAACTTCCAGGCTCCGCCGCGGTCGCCCAGACCGTGCTCGAGGATGTACATCGTGCCGCCGCGCCAGTCGCCGTGAGCGTCTTTGCGGCGGAAGTGAACAGCCAGCACGACTTCGCTGAACTTGGTGCACATCCCGAAGAAAGCCGAGATCAGCATCCACACCAGCGCGCCGGGCCCCGCCAGATGCAGGGCGGTCGCCACGCCGGCGATGTTGCCCGTGCCTACCGTGGCAGCCATGGCCGTGGCCATTGCCGCGAAGGGCGTGATCGACTTGTCGTGAGCGCTCTTTTTGCGGAAGCTGAACACCTCTGCCCAGGAAGCGAAGAAATAGCGCAGCTGCGGAACTCCCAGCAAAAGCGTCAGCCAGACGCCCGTGCCCACCAGCAGGATGAGCACCGGAGCGCCCCAGACGAAACTGTTGACAGCGCCGTTCCATTCCATGATCGTTTTCATGGTCTCCATAAGATAACAACTCCTTTGCGCGATAAGATGACTGAAGAACAGAAACGGAAAAGTCCTATGCGGCGATCAGACACCGTGAAGGAGCCTCCGCGCTCTTCGACAATATTTTTCATCGATGAAATTATATCAGGAGGTGATGGATTTCGTTACGATAACCTTTGTTTTTTCAGAAAAAGATCGTAGAAAAATCCCGGCGCGCGGCAGGGCGCTTTTTCGTCCGGCAGACAATCGCTCTCCCGCGGCTTACCGGCGTCTGAGCAAAAAACGAGGCGAAGTCTTTCCGCTGCGGATGACTTCGCCTCGCTTTTATCATGAAAATCGGATCTGATTTTTAATTGCATATACGAAAGTTTTTCCTTCGTTGATTGATTGTAACATGATGATGTTGTTTAATAGAAAAAGAGCGTTATCAATTTCACAAGTAAGGAGCTGTTTTTGCATGATCGACTTGCGAAGCGACACGCTGACGCTGCCGGATGAGGCGATGCTGAAGACGGTGCTGACGGCGAAACTCGGAGACGACGGGCGTCTGGATGCTGAGGGGCGCGGTGAGGACGCGACGGTGAACCGTCTGGAGGACCTGGCGGCTGAGATGACCGGCAAGGAGGCCGGTCTGCTGTGCGCATCGGGTTCGATGGGCAATCAGGCGGCGGTGCTGACGTGGTGCCGTCCGGGCGATGTGGTGCTGATCAACGAGCGTCAGCATCTCGACCGCAGCGAGAAGACGGCGTTCGATCCGCGTTTCGGTCAGCTGAAAAAAGCGACGTACCGTCACGACGCGACGGAGCAGCCCGATCTGGCCAGTATGGAAGAGGCGCTGAAAAACAATCCTGTCAAGCTGCTCTATGTGGAAAACAGCCACAACTATTCCGGCGGCATGTGCATCACGCTTGAGCGCATGGCGGCGATCCGCGAGCTGGCTGACCGCTATAAAGTTCCTGTGCACATGGACGGCGCGCGTCTGTTCAACGCGGCGGAATACCTGGGCACGACGGTGAAGGAGCTGGCGAAGTACGTCGATTCGCTGATGTTCTGCGTTTCAAAGGGGCTGGGCGCGCCTGTCGGGTCGCTCGTGTGCGGCACCAAAGCGTTCATCAAAGAGGCCAAGGAAACGCGCAAGTATCTGGGCGGTGCGATGCGTCAGGCGGGCATCATCGCCGCGCCGGCGATCTACGCGCTGGAGCACAACGTGGCGCGTCTTAAGGAGGACCGCGAGAACGCGCAGTTGTGCGCCTCGCTGCTGAAGGACCTGAAAAAGACGCGCGTTCAGCCGGTGGTGCAGACGAACATCATGATGGTCGATACGGCAGGCTCGGGCGTGACGCCGGCGGAGTTCTGCGACCGCGCCAAGGCGAAGGGGCTGTTCATCCGGCCGATCATCGGCACCTGGGTGCGGCTGGTCTTTTACAAGGGCATTACGCGCGACGACGCGGTGAAGGCGGCGGAGATCATCCGCGCGGTCGACGCGGAGCTGTAACTGTTGGAAACGCTGATAAAATACGTCATCTCCTGCGAAACGCTGCCCGAGGGGCTCCTCCAACGTACGGAAGTACGCCTAGGCGAGCCCCTTTCGGACAGGTTTCTTCGGATCTGACGCATTTTCTCAGGTTTCCTGCGTGCTGGTCTAATTCTGCATAATGGGATTAAATCAGCGTTTCTTATTATTTCGTTTCGGAAGGGGCGTTTTTGGTATGAAAATCGGCGGCAAGAAAATATCTCTGACGACGCAGGTCTTTGTGGCGATGATCCTCGGCTCGATCGCCGGGCTGGTGGGCGGCAAGACGATGACGCAGTTCGGCTTTATCGGCGACGTGTGGCTGAACTGCATCAAGATGATCGTGGTGCCGATGGTGCTGTGCACGATCGTGACGGGCATCATCTCGCAGGACAATCTTTCGGCGCTGCGGCGCGTGAGCGCGCGCATCATCGCCTATTACGTGGTGACGACGGTGCTGGCCTGCATCGTGGGCATCATTGTGGCGACGGTGCTCCAGCCGGGCAAGTTCGCCAACTTCGCGGGGCTTGCCACGCAGCAGATCAAGGGCAGCGCCGACATCACGTTCGCGGGCTTCGTCAAGGGGCTGTTCTCGACGAACATCATCGATACGTTCGCCAAGGGCAACATCGTGCAGACGCTGGTGATCGCCATCCTGCTCGGCATCGCTATCCTGCGCATCAAGAACCCTGAGCACAAGGCGGAGATGAAGCGCTGCTTTGAAGGCCTTACCAGCATGGTCTTCTCGCTCATCGGCATGGTCATGGACGTGTCGCCCATCGGCATTTTCTTCCTGATGGCCAACTCGTTCGGCAAGTACGGCGCGGGCATCTTCACCTCGATGGCCGTCCTCGTCGGCACCTACTATGCGGCGTGCCTGGTGCACGTGCTCGTCGTCTACGGCGGCTTCCTGATGATCTTCAAGCCGCACATGAATCCCTTCTCGTTCATTGCCAAGAGCGCTGACGTGTGGATCTACACGATCTCAACGTGCAGCTCGATCGCGACGATCCCTGTCAACATCAAGACGGCGAAGGAGAAGTTCGGCATTTCCGAGAGCATCTCAGGCTTTACCGTGCCGCTTGGATCGCAGATGAACACGGACGGCTCCGTGCTGCTGTACGCCTGCGTCATCCTCTTCATCGCGCAGATGATCGGACAGACGATGTCGTTTGCGCAGCTGGCGCACGTCATCTTCATCTCGACCATCCTTTCGATGGGCGGCGCGGGCATCCCCGGCAGCGGCATCGTCAAGCTGATGGTCGTCGTCCAGTCGGCCGGCCTGCCGATCGAAGTGGTCGGCGTCATCGCGGCGTTCTACCGTCTGTTCGACATGGGCACGACGACGAACAACTGCCTGGGCGACCTGGTCGGCACGATCATCGTCGGCAAGGCAGAGGAGAA
>JAGAYQ010000005.1 GCA_017940445.1 Pyramidobacter sp.
GGCCTGCCGAACGAACTCGGCTTCCGCTTTACCGACGACGACACACGCGCCCTGGTGGAGGAGGTGAGCGAAGATTTTGTCCGATCCACCCTCGAAACGTGGAGCCGAGAAGGCCCCCACACACCCAAGCCCGTGGAGCAGCAGTGAACTTCGCGCCTTCCGGCCGCCCAAAAAGCTGAACGTGTCCGACTGGGCCGACCGCACCCGCGTCCTTGACGGCGCTTCGTCGTCCATGCCCGGACCGTGGCGCACCGCTCGAACCCCGTACTTGCGCGAGATCATGGACAGCTTCCGCGATCGGCGGCTGAAAAAGATCGTCCTTTGTTTCGGCACTCAGCTTGGCAAGAGCGAAACCATCCTCAACCTCATCGGCTACGTCATCGATCAGGATCCCGGCCCCGCGCTGCTCGTCTATCCGACTGACCAACTGGCGCGCAGCATCAGCAAAAATCGCATCGCCCCTATGCTGATCAGCAGCCCCGCCCTGCTTGAAAAGTGGAACATCGATCAGAGTGAAAACCTCGAACTCCAGTTCCAGGGCATGTATCTGGCCCTCGTCGGGGCCAACAGTCCAAGCAAACTCGCGTCGCGCCCCATCCGCTACCTGTTCTATGACGAGATCGACAAATTCCCCGAAAGGTCAGGCGCCGACGCCAATCCCATCGATCTAGCCGCCGAGCGCACAAAGAACTTCGCCAACTCCAAGCAGGTCATGGCTTCAAGCCCCACGCTCAACAGCGGCCCCATCTGGCAGAACTACCTTGCCGCGCAGGTGCGAAAGAAATATTTCGTTCCCTGTCCGCAGTGCGGCGCGCCGCTCACGCTGGAACACCGCGGCATCAAATGGCCCGAAGAGCTCAACAGCCTGCCCGCCGAAGAGCGCGAAAAACGCGTGTTGACCGAAGCGTGGTATCAGTGCCCCTACTGCGGCGCGCATATCGACGACATGCAGAAGTACAAAATGCTCCAGGCCGGCGAGTGGCGTCCCGTCGTGCAGAACGCGGAAGGCCTCTGGGAGCCGGCGGCCTCGTCAGTCAAACGCCCCGAAAGCGTCGGCTACAACATTTCAAGCCTTTACAGCCCGTGGCTCACGTTCGGGCAAGTTGCGCAGAAATTCCTGAAGAGCAAGGACGATCCGCTGACGTTCATGAATTATCAAAACGGCTGGCTGGCCGAACCCTGGACACCCCGTGCCGCCACCATGCGCAGCGACGCCGTTCTGGCCCTGGCGCTGCCCTACGACCCGGCCGTCGTGCCGCGCGGCGCGCAGCTGCTCACCTGCGGCGTCGACGTGCAGCAGGATCATTTCTACTACGTCGTGCGCGCCTGGGGGCCGCGCCTCACCTCGTGGCTCGTCGATTACGGCCGCTTTGAGACGTGGACCGAGCTCGACGCCATCCTCGACCGTCCGTGGACCTGCGAAGACGGCGGCGACATGCTGATCAACCTGTGCTTCGTCGATTCCGGCTACAACACCGCCGAAGTCTACGAATACTGCGCCCTGCATCCCGAAGTCGCCTTTCCGTCCAAGGGCAGCAGCCAGGCCCTGACACGCGCGCCCATCAGCGAGAGCGTGCTCGAAAAGCCCGAGTTCGGCGGCATGAAGCTGTTCATCATCGACGGCGGCTATTACAAAAACTTCATCCACGGCCGCCTCCAGCGCCCGGCGGGAAGCCCCGGAAGCTGGAACTGCTTCGACGGCACCTCGCGCGAATACGCCGACATGATCTGCGCCGAGCAGAAAGTGCTGGAAAAGACCAGCTCAGGCAAGATACGTGAGGTGTGGCAGCTTGTGGCTGAACACGTCCCCAATCACTATCTCGACTGCGAAGTCTACGCCGCCGCTGCTGCCAAGCGCATGGGCGTCCGCCATTTGACCGACGAAGTGCAGTAAAGCGCCGCCCGCGAACAGCCGGCGGCATTTTTAATCCACCGAAAGGAGTTGAAACGCTATGGACGAAACCGAGATCCGCGCCGAGATCGACCTGCTGACCGAAGCGATCCACGCCATCATCGGCGGTGCGCAGAGCTACACGATCGGTAAGAGAAGCGTGACCAAGGCTGACCTTGGCAAGCTGATGGCCGAGCGCCGGCGTCTCTGGTCCGACCTTGCCGAGCTGACCACCGGCGGCGGCCGCACGATCGCTGCATGGCCGGGCCGATGAACGTGCTTGACCGCATCATCCGCGCGGTGTCGCCGCAGGCCTACTGCCGGCGCATGTTCTGGCGCGAAGAAGCCCGCTATTACGATGCTGCCCGCCGTGACCGCTTCGGCGAAAACTGGCTGCCGCCCGGCAGCCTCAGCGCCGAAAACACCGACCGCCCCCACCGCACGCTCATCCGTGCCCGCGCCCGTGATCTGGAGCGCAACAACGCCATCGTCCGCGGCCTGCTCGACGGACTGGAGCGCAACGTCATCGGCGGCGGCATCCTTCCGCAGCCGGCCGTTGCTTCACGACGCGGCACCCCGCGCGAGGACATCAACACCCGCATTTCCGAATGCTGGGCCGACTGGAGCAAGCGCGGCAGCTGCGACATCGCCGGCGCGTTCGACTTTCAGGAATTCCAGCGGCTCTATCTGCGCCGCACCATCGTAGACGGCGACGTGTTCGTGATCATGACAACGCCTCCGGAGGGCGCGAAATACCCGTTCGCGCTTCAGGCCGTCGAGGCCGATCTGCTGGCCGAAGACCTCGGCCAGACGCCCGAAGGCCGCAAAGTTTACGGCGGCGTTGAAGTTGACGACTACATGCGGCCACTGGCGTACTGGTTCCGTCTCGACCCCATGAGCATGAAGACCGCCGACCTGGTGCGCGTCCCTGCAGAGCGCGTGATCCACGGCTGCCATCGTTCGCGCGCGCCGCAGATTCGCGGCATCTCGGCCCTGGCCGGCGTGATGGAGCCCGTGCGCGACATCGGCGAGTACGTCGATTCCGAGCTGAAGGCGGCCCGCATCGCCGGAAGCATGACCGGTGTCGTCAAGACAGCCAGCGGCGCGGGACGCATCGGCCGCATGAACACACGCAGCGGCGCCGGCGGCTCGCCGATCGAGAGTATAGAGCTGGGCACGCTGAACTACATGAATCCCGGCGACGAAGTGGCGTTTCCGCAGCCGGGGCGTCCCAACGTGGCCGCCGGCGGCTTCATTGCCGTCATCACGCGGCACATCGCCGTCGGCATGGGGCTGAGTTACGAAGCGATCAGCCGCGACCTGTCGCAGGTCAACTATTCCAGCATCCGCGAAGGCCGCTTGCAGGACATCAAGACCTACGAGCAGTATCAGAAGGACATCGTTGAGACGTTCTGCGCGCCCATTTATGCCGCCTGGCTCGATGCTATGGTCCTGGGCGGATTCCTGAATCTGCCCGGCTACTGGGCCGACAGGAGCAAATACGGCAAAGTGCGCTGGATCCGTCCCGGCTGGTCGTGGGTCGATCCCGCCAAGGAAGCGACAGCGGCTGAAAAATCGCTCGCCCTGGGAACGACCACTTTGCAGGAAGTCTGCGGCTACGAGGGCAAAGACTGGCAGGAAGTGCTGCGCCAGCGGCAGCGCGAGCAGAAATTCATCGCCGAACTCGGCGTGGTTTTAGGAGGCTCAGATGGAGCAGATGAAAGCAGCAGCGCCCCCGGCGCATCTCCCGCCGGATCAGGCGAAGATCAGAATGGAGAAGTTTCTGCAGCCCACGACGACGCATAGACGCGCTTTTCGCGCTGAAGCGTCGGCGGCAGAAGGCCGAACGGTCGAACTCTCGTTTTCCTCGGAAGAGCCGGTCACTCGTTACGACTGGCTGGCCGACGAGTATTACAGCGAGATCCTCGATCATTCCGCCGCGGCCGTCGACCTGACGCGCCTGGAGACCGTCGGCAGCGTCCTGTTCAACCACGACAGCTACAGCCTGCCCGTGGCACGGATCGACAAAGTGTGGCTTGACGAAACTGCGCGCAAAGGACGCGCCCGCGTCACCTTTGACGACGACGAGGAAGCGAATCGCATTCTCGCCAAAGTCAAAAGCGGATCACTGCGCGGCGTGTCCGTCGGTTACGGCGTCAGCGAATGGGAGGAAATCAAGCGCGGCAAAGAATCCGGCGGCATCGCCGGTCCCGCGAAGATTGCCCGACATTGGCAGCCGTTTGAGATTTCTATCGTCACCGTCCCGGCCGACAGCAGTGTCGGCGTGGGACGCAGCATGAACACAACGGAGGACAAACCCATGGAAGACAACACCACGATCCAGAACCCCACTCCCGCGCCGGCCCCTGCGCCCGAGCCTGCACCGGCTCCCGCGGCCGACCCTGCGTCCGCCCC
>JAGAYQ010000053.1 GCA_017940445.1 Pyramidobacter sp.
CACTGATGGGACTTTCGGCCGGTTCCAAGACCGTTGCCTGCCTGACCATCTGCCCCGAGAGCCGTGGTTTGTTCAGTCAGATTATCTGCGAAAGCGGCGCGGTACAGTCGATCCGCCACATTTCGACTGCCCGCAAGCTCACGAAACGCTTTGTAAAACTGCTCGGCACAGAAGATCCCGAAGTGATTCTCAACATGGATCCTTATAAACTGCTTGACGCACAGATCCGCATGGCCGACACGCAGGGTTCAGTGCTGTATTACGGCCCCGTGTTTGACGACGAGCTCTTCCCTGAGGACTGGAAAGAACATTTCGCCTGGAAAGGGCACGCCATGATGGGATGCTGCCGCAACGAACTGTTTGCAGCATTCAAGGGGCCCTTCCTGTCCTGCGCCGACGACACGCTCGACGGTCTGTTCGGCATCTACTCCGACTACGCCCGCGCCGAGGTCAAAAAGATCCTCGGAGACGGCGAAGCAAGCGACGCAGATAAATACAAGGCCCTGGTCAAGGTCGCATCCGATTTCATGTACCGCACCTACAACGACCGTTTCAGCACTTTCCTCAGCGAGCATGACAGCAAAGTCTGGAATTACTGTGTCGAGTTCCATACGGCAACGCACACCTATGGTTTCAACCTGGTCATGAAGAACTTTGCCCCGCCTCCTATGCGGATGACACTGAAGCCAGAGGACATGCCGAACGCGATGACGGTCCACGAACACATGAAGAGCCGCTATGTCAACTTCATCACGACCGGCACTCCCAATTCCGACGGAAGGCTTTTCTGGCCGGAGTGGACTGCCAAGCTGCACCGGAAGTATCAGTTCAACGTCGAAGACAGTGTCATGGAAAATGCCGACGGCGACACGATCACGACGTTCCCCGAGTACATGTACGAACTTTAAGATTTCTCTCTTGACAACTTGATCGGAGGCAATCAAAAAATGGCCAACAACACTGATAAGTCGAGATACTTCAAGGAACTCGTCACCGTTGTCATCGGTATAGCTATAGCTCTGCTGCCGCCCCCTGCGGGGCTTGAAGCAAAAGCAATGATCTTCCTCGGCATTCTGGCCTGGGCCGTTATGAACTGGGTCATCACGCCCATGCCGACCTACGCTTCCGGCCTCATCATGCTGGCGCTGTTTGCGCTCTTCAAGCTGGTGCCTTTCCCCCGCGCGTTCGGAGCCTATTCGGGCGGCATCGTCTGGCTCATCCTCTGCGTTCTGCTGATCGGTACCGCGGTTTCGAAATCCGGTCTGCTCTCGCGTGTCTGCCTGATGATCATGAAGGTTTGCCCGCCCACGTTCCGCGGCCAGATGTTGGCACTGCTTGCCGGAGGCTGTCTGATCGGCCCACTTATGCCCAGCACGACAGCTAAAGTCGCCATCGCCGGCCCCTTCGCGACACGCATCGGCGAGCTGCTGGGACTGAAAGAGCGCTCACGCGGGCTGAATGGCCTGTATCTTGCCATGCAGACAGGGTTCTGTCTGATGGCGCCGATGTTCATCACCTGCTCATTCTGGGGTTATCTCCTCACCGGCCAGCTGTCGGCTGAAGAAGGCGCGCTGTTTACGTTTATCGGATGGTTCAAAGCGATGCTGCCCTGGTCAGTCTTTACTCTCGTGGCCAGCTATATCTCGCTGGTTGTCCTGTACCGCCCCAGCGAGAACGTTGACATGGACCGGGCGAGCGTGCAGAAGATGCTTGATGACCTTGGTCCGATGAAGCGCGATGAAAAGATCACGATCCTCGTCGTTCTCGCCTGCCTTGCCTGCTGGGTGCTTGAGCGTCAGATCGGCGTCGCGGCTGTCATTCCCGCCGTGCTGGCCATTGGTGTGCTGACATTTCTGAAAGTCCTTACTCCGAAGGACCTGAACGGCACAAACTGGGGACTTGTGCTTTTCGTCGGCCAGTGCTCCATCATCTCTTCGATCATCGCTGCCGTGAAACTTGACACATGGCTTGCCGCCCAACTTGGCCCCGTCATCGGCAATTTTGCCAGCAATCCGTATCTTTTCATTACGGCCATCGCTGCCGCGGTCATGCTCGTTCGTCTTCTGATCTACGGTTCGTCTGTGATCGTTCTGTTCATGGTTCTGCTTACCCCCGTGTGCCATGCGGCGCATGTCAATCCCTGGGTTGCCGGCATCATCTCCTATGTCATGATGCAGACATGGTTCATGCGCTACATGAATCCGCCCTTCCTAGGCGCATTCGAAGCCGCCGGTGGAGATGCCAAACTTGACTACAACGGAACGCTTCCGTACTGCTTCGTCTTCCACGCTATCGCCCTGATCGGCCTGCTCGTCTGCGTGCCGTTCTGGAAAGGCATGGGCATCCTGCCGTAATCCTCGATAAAACAAATGACGCCCCAGCTTTGTTTTAGCCGGGGCGTCATTTGCATTTCAAAAAAATGAAGATATTCCTTTGCCTTTTCCGTGATTTATGACATAATAGACTTGTTATTTTATGCTCTTGGGGAGGTTTTCGCTGATGCGCGTGTTCTGTCTCGGCGACAGTCTGACGGCCGGGTTCGGCGTGCGGCCCGGGCAATGCTGGCGTACGCTGGCATCGCGCGAGACGGGCTTTGACCTGATCGACGGAGGCGTAAACGGCGACACGACCTGGAGCATGAACTACCGTTTTCGCCGCGACGTGCTGCCCTGCCCGCCCGATCTGCTGTTTTTGATGGGCGGCGGCAACGACATGATGCGCGACGGGACGGACCGCATGGCGCGCAAGAACTTCGCCGAGATCTTTGCTCTGGCGCGCAGCGCGAAGATCCCGCTGATGATCGGCCTGCCCTGCCCTTTTGTGCCGGAGCTGGCGCGCGTCTTCTGGTCGCCGGATATCGATTATGTCGAGGCGGAACTGGCGCTTTCCGGCTGGGTGGACTGGCTGCGCTCTCAGGCGGCGGCGCTGGACGCGCCGATCTGCGATTTCTGGTCGATCTTTGCGCGCATGACGAACGCGCAGCGGAGCGATCTGTACATCGACGGCCTGCATCCCCGTCCGGAAGGGCACCGGCTCATGGCTTTAACCGCTGCGGCGGCTCTGCGCGAGTTTGCCGCGGGCGGCACCCATTTATAAGGAGGACCACCGATGAAGGAACTTGAAAAGAAGATTTTCGACTACCTGAAGGCGCACGAGGAGGACATCATCGCCGACATCATCACGCTGGCGAAGGCCGAATCGCCCACGAAGGACAAGGCGGCGTGCGACAATTGCGCGCGCGTGCTGGCCGGTCTGTACAAGGACCGTCTCGGCGTAGAGTCGCAGCTCGTGCCGTCTGAGCACAGCGGCGACAACATTGTCAGCGTCTACGGCGAGGGTGACAAGACGCTGCTCATCGTCGGCCATTACGACACGGTGCACCCCGTCGGCTCCGTTCCCATCCGCCGCGAGGGCAACGTGCTCTACGGCCCCGGCGTCACCGACATGAAGGGCGGCGACGTTTCCGCCATCTGGGCGCTCAAGGCGCTGAAGGAACTCGGCGTAAAGCTTGACAAGCGCGTCATGCTCATCAACAACTCCGACGAGGAGACGGGCTCCGACTACTCGCGCCCGCTGATGCTGGAGAAGGCGAAGGAGTGCTTTGCCTGCATCGTCTGCGAGCCGGCTTTCGGCGTCGACGGCAAGATCAAGGTTGCGCGCAAGGGCGGCGGCTCGATCACGATCAAGTGCTGGGGCAAGGCCGCGCACGCGGGCAACAACCCGGCCGACGGCGTCAATGCCAACGTCGAGCTGGCGCATCAGATCATCTTCGCGCAGAGTCAGTGCGACTACGGCCCCGGCGGCAGCACGTTCACGCCCAACAAGATCGTCTGCGGCGGCACGGTGAGCAATGTCATCAGCGACTACGCCGAAGCGGTCGTCGACTGGCGCATGTGCGTGCCCGAGGCGGTCGACGCGGGCAAGAAGATCTTCGCCGAGCGGAAGGCCGTGCTTCCCGGCGCCCGCGTGGAATTCGACGTTCACGTCGGACACCCGCCGATGGCCGACAACGAAGTGAACCGCAAGCTTTACGCGCAGCTTGAGCCCTGTGCGGCCGACCTCGACCTGCACATCGAGAAGACCGGCATGATCGGCGGATGCTCCGACGGCAACGACATTTCGTTCGCCGGCACGCCGACGATCGACGGCATGGGCGTTGTCGGCAACTTCATGCACAACCCCAACGAGCAGATGTTCCTCGAACACCTTGTCGAGCGCTGCGCCCTGCTGGCCTCGTACATCAACCGCGTGCAGCCGGTGAAATAAGGAAACACTGAGATAATACGTCATCTCCTGCGAAACGCTGCCCGAGGGGCTTCTCCGACGTACCGAAGTACGCCTCCGAAGCCCCTTGCGGACAGGTTTCTTCGGATCTGACGCATTCTCTCAGCGTTTCAGCGCGCTTGTCAAATTCAGTAATATGTGAATCAATCAGCGTTTACATAGTTTTTGTAAAGTACAAGTCCTTTCGCGTCGCTTTTGAACGATCGCGAAAGGGCTGTTTTTTTCGCAAAGGAGATTTTTTCATGAGCCTTGAAAGCGAACTGTTCGCGCGGCTGCGGCCGGATTTCTCGCGCTTTCCCGCGGCGGGATTTGCTCACGACGCGAAGAAACAAGCCTGGACCGCGCGGATCGAATTCATGAACGGCGACTTTTGCGCCGACGTGACCGTGAGCGACGCCGGCGACGTCAGCGGCCGCGTTTATGACGCCGACAGCGGCGACGAATACCTGGCCGTGCATATCCCCTCGCAGTCGGGCGCGTTCGTCTCGAAAGTGCGCGAGGCGTACGCTGCCGCGCTGCGCGAGCTGGCCGGGCGGTGCTTTGCCGCGCACGACTTTAAGGGCGATCAGGCCAACCGCATCGCCGCGCTCATCAAGGCCGAATTCGGCGTGGCGCCGGAGTTCCCCTGGGACGACATCAGCGGCGCTGTCTTCCGCAACGAACGCACGCGCAAGTGGTTCGCCCTCGTCATGGAGATCGACCGCGCCAAGCTCGTCCCCGGCGCGTCAGGGAGCGTTGAGGCGATGAACGTCAAAGCTCCCGAGGCCGACGTGCCGGCGCTGTGGAACGAGCCGGGCATCTTCCGCTGCTACCACATGAACAAAAAGCACTGGATCACGCTGACGCTCGACGATCGCCTGAGCGACGAGCGAATCATGCAGCTGGTGCGGCAAAGCGCGGATTTCGCCGCGCGCGGCGGCTCGAAAAAGGGCACGAGCCCGGCCGCGATGGAACAAAACGCCTGGATCGTCCCCGCCAATTACAAGTACTGGGACGTTGAAAAGCACTTCGGCGAAGACCCCGTGCAGCTGTGGAAGCAGACCAGCGCCGTGCATCCGGGCGATACCGTCTTTATGTATATCGGCGCCCCGGTCTCCGCCGTCTGGTGCCGGTGTGAAGTGCTCGAGACGGACATCCCTTATCAGTACGACGACGAAAACGTATCGATGAAAAAGGTGATGAAGCTGCGCATGACGCGCTGCTACGGCCGCGAGCTGATCCCCCTGTCGCTGATGAAGCGCTGCGGCGTGCTGGCCGTTCGCGGCGCTCGCCGGATGACCGCCGAGCTGAAAGCCGAGATCGACCGACTGGAGGCGGAAACAAAGCCATCAGACGCCAAGCGCCCGGCGCGCGCAAAGAAAAAAGCGAAAAAAGGCGCATAAAAATGTTCCACGTAGAAC
>JAGAYQ010000054.1 GCA_017940445.1 Pyramidobacter sp.
CCGTAGCGCAGGCCGATCATCGGTCCGCCAGGCGATACGAGCAGCCCGTCGGCCGGCTCGCGGAGCGGCCAGCTCGGCGCCGTTTCCGCCTCGATCACTCGTGCACCATGCACCTGAGAGCAGGTCACAAATGGAGCCTCCTCTGCGAGCCGTTCGATCTCAGCGCGTGCGTCAATGCCGCGCAAGGAAATTCGTGCCGCGAAAGGACTTTCAGGAGGCAGCGGATAGTCGTAAAAACCCCTGTCAGAAGTAATCGTAAAGCTGCCGCAGTTCATCGGTCGTTCACCAGCTCTCTCATTCGCGCTACAAAGTAGAGACTGCCGCAGACGATCACCGGACCGCCGCGGCTCTGAGCCGCCCGCAGTGCCTGCGAAGGATCTGCATGGACGGCAGGGGGGGCGCTCCATCCCAGCGGCAGCGCCTTGACAGCGAGCTCGCCAGCCTTTTCGCAGCGCGGGAAATCTGCAAGCTCTGTGCAGAACAGCCTGGCGCACGGAAAAGCACGAGCATAAAGCCGAAGCACCTCAAGGTAGTTCTTGTCTGCCATCGACGTGTAGACGAAGCTGAGCGGCGCCTCGGCACCGTACAGCGCCGTAAGTGACCGGATCAAAGCCGCAGCCCCGTGAGGATTGTGCGCACCGTCGAGGATCAGGTCGGGATCGCGCCCGAACACTTCCATGCGCCCCGGCCACACAACATGCCCCAGCCCCGAGCGTTTGGCTTCCTCGCTCACGGGCAGCACATCGCCGATCAGCTCCAGTGCCCTCAGTGCCAGCGAGGCGTTTTCCGGCTGAAAAATCCCGACCAGCCGAGTTGACCATCGACATTGCCCCTCAGGCGTGCGCAGTGTGAACTCATTGCCGTCAAGCGTTGTTTTTACCTCACTCACAGCGCAGGTGCGGGCAAAGATCTCGCCCTGCGCCCCAGCTCGTTCGCACGCGTGCAGAAACAGCCCGTCTATCCCCGCCGGACTGCCGCAGAAAAGAGCGCGCCCTCCCGGTCTGATTATGCCGAACTTGTGCTCCGCTATCGATTCAAGCGTGTCCCCAAGCTTGTGCATGTGGTCCATCCCCAGCGGCGTGATGACCGACAACAGCGGCGCAGCCAGCACGTTCGTCGCATCTTCCAGGCCGCCGATGCCTGCTTCGACCACACACACCTCGCATCGCTCCCGCTTCATCAGCCAGAACGCCGCTGCCGTCGAGATCTGAAAGTATCCGGGCCGGCACTCGGGGCACGCTTCAAGAGCTTTTTGAACTCTGTCGAGCGCTTCGTGCCAGTCCTCCGGTGCCAGCATCGCCCCGTTGATGCGCAGACGTTCACCGAAGACGCTCAGGTGAGGGCTGGTGTAAAGCGCCGTTTTATAACCGGCTTCGCGAAGCATCGAATCCAGACACGCCGCCGTAGAGCCTTTGCCATTGGTGCCGGCGATATGAACGGCGGGCAGATCGGCGACACCGCCCATGAGTTCGCAGACCCGATGTAAAAAAGCAAGCCCCGTTTGAGTGTCGGGGCTTGCCGTCATCGAGTCAAGACGCCGTTCGAGCTCGCCCCAAAGGTCTGTCTGACTCATGCGTATTCTTCTTTACTCAGACAGGCTGGCGATGTTCTCGAGGATGCGCGTGCGGCGCAGCTTCGACTCGGCCAGACGGGCGCGCTCCGTCTCGACGACGTCTTCAGGCGCGCGAGCGACAAAGCTCTCGCTGGACAGCTTCTTTTCGCTCTTGGCGAGATTGCTCTCCACCGTCTTGAGTTCCTTTTGCAGACGCTCAACTTCGGCCTTGGGATCAAGCAGGTCGCCGACAGGCAGGAACACCTGTCCGGCGCGGACCATCGAGCTGAGCGCCAGATGCGGCTTTTCAGCGTCGGCAGCGAGCACCTCGACCATGTCAACCTTAGCCGTCAGCGTCACCATATCGCGGTTGGCTTCGAGCACAGGAACAAACGCCGCATCAGGTGCGCGCAGCACGATCTTCGCAACGCTCTGACTGGGCGGAAGCCCCGCTTCGGCGCGCAGGTTGCGGATCGAACGGATGAACTCCTGAAGCACGCCCATCTGCTCCACCGCGGCCGGATCGGCGGCATACTCAGCTGCATCAGGCCACGACTCGCGCTCCATCGGCTGCTCGCCGAATCCGAACGCGTGCCACAGCTCTTCGGTCACGAACGGCGTGAACGGATGCATCAGGCGCAGCACATCCTTGAACACACGCAGAATGATACGACGTGTGGCGTCCTGGCGCTTTTCACCTTCGTCGCCGTACAGAGCGGGCTTGCTCATCTCGATGTACCAGTCGCAGAAGTCGCCCCAGACGAACTCGTACAGCTCACGGGCAGCCTCGCCCATGAAATAGCCGTCGAGATC
>JAGAYQ010000055.1 GCA_017940445.1 Pyramidobacter sp.
CAGCCCTTCAACGATGGCGGTCTTGCCGACGCCGGGCTCACCGACGAGCACGGGGTTGTTCTTACGGCGGCGGCAGAGGATCTGCATCATGCGCCGCAGCTCCGCGCTCCGGCCGATGAGCGGGTCGAGCTCCCCCTTCGCCGCTTTGGCAGTGAGGTCGACGCAGTATTTGTCGACGGCCGGCGTCGAGGCCGCGCCGCTCTGCGGGCTTTCGCTCTGCTGGGACGCGCTTTCCGTCTGAGCGTCAAGTTCGTTTTTAAGGTTCGCGCTGATCGTATCGACGTTCAGCCCCAGCTCCTGGAGCGCCTGACAGGCCGTGCCCTCTTTTTCGGACAGAACGCCCAGCAGCAGATGTTCCGTGCCGACGTAGCTGGAGTGCAGCGACCGGGCATGAGCAATGGCCTGATTGAGCGCGCTGCGGGCGCGCTCGGTCAAAGGCAGGTCGACGGCCTGCATGTAGGGCTGCTGCGGCGGGCGCAGCGCGAGGATCTTGTGAAGCACATCCTCGGGGACGAGGCCGGCGTCCTTCAGCGCCAGGGCGGCGACCGACGACTCCTCGGCGATCAGGCCGATCATCAGGTGCTCGGTCCCGATCCGGGGATGACCAAGGCGAAGCGCCTCACGATGGGCGATCTGGATAACGTGCTTGCTTCTTTCAGTAAAAAACTGCCACACGGCGCTTACCTCCTTTGCGCGTTGACATTGCGTTCCGTTACGCCAGGTCGAGGCCGCAGAGCATGCGCTTGAGCAGGTCGGCCTGGATGGTGCTCTTCTTGTAGGGCGACACGTCGAACGTGGTGTCGCTCAGTTCGCTGATATGGCGCAGCGAGATCTCGATCAGCAGGCGCTCACGCGCGTTGATCATGCCGCGGGCCTGAAGCGAGCACAGCAGGCGGCGCGCGTCGGCCTCGGTGATAGAGTCGCCGACGATGCGGTCGATGTGCTGGGCGCGCTCCTCGGGCATGTCGTAGCTGATCTTGAGGATGCGGATGTAGCCGTTGCCACCGCGCTGGCTCTCGACGATGTAGCCGCGCTCGGGCGTGAAGCGGCTGCGCAGGACGTAATTGATCTGGCTGGGCACGCAGCCGAACCGCTCGGCCACGTCCTTGCGGCGCAGTGACACGCGGTCGGCATCGGCCGAGCCGTCCTGCTCCTCCTGCTGAAAGAGCTCGTTGATGTAGCTCTCGATGACTTCTGTCAAACTGCTCATGACGCAGTACCTCCGTTTCGTTCGGAACAACTGAAACGATTGTACCCTATTGGTCAAATATAGTCAAGAATAAACGCGCAGACGCTTATTTGCGGCCGACTTTGTTCTCGGTGCCGTGAATGAGGCGGTCGACGTTGCTGCGGTGACGCCAGAGCGAGAGCACGGCAAGCACGCCAGCAAGGACGATGAATGCAGGATGCATCCCGAAGAACGCGAACCAGGCCCCGATCGCCAGCAGCGCAACGAGCGACGCCAGCGAGACGTAGCGGAACGCCTTCATGACGAGGAACCAGAGGATGCCCGCCAGCAGGACGGCGGCGCAGGAATACCACATCTGCACGAAAAACAGCGTGCCGAAGGTGGTCGCCACGCCTTTGCCGCCATGAAAGCGCAGCCACACGGGATAATTGTGTCCCAGCACCGCGCCGAGCGCAGCAGCCGCTACGCTGAGGTCGCCGCCGCCAAGCGTGCGGCACAGCATCACGGCCGCGCCGCCTTTGAGCATGTCGACGATCGTGACGATCACAGCCCATTTTTTGCCGAGCACGCGGCCAACGTTGGTCGCTCCGATGTTGCCCGATCCGACGGTGCGGATGTCCTGTCCCGTCATCGTCTTGACGACGACGTAGCCGGTCGGCAGCGAGCCGAACAGATACCCTGCCGCCAGCCAGAGCACGGCCGAAATATACGTGTTCATGATTTCATCTCCTGAAGATTCAGTTCAGCGGTCCGCAGCGGGCCGCTGTTTATTGGGAAACGCTGATAAAATACGCCATCTCCTGCGAAACACTGTCCGAGGGGCTTCTCCAACGTACCGAAGTACGCCTCCGAAGCCCCTTGCGGACAGGTTTCTTCGGATCTGACGCATTTTCTCAGCGTTTCTGTGCGCTCGTCAACTTCAGCATAATTTGAATTAATCAGAGCTTCCATTGCTTTATCGTTCGCTTGCGACGCGCACGGCAAAGGCATCAGCGATCTCAGCGCCCATGCCCTGCGGACGGATGAAGATGGGGTTGATGTCGAGCACTTCGATATCAGGCTCAGAACAGGCCATCTCGGACAGATCGGCGATCTGCTGCGCCAGCGCGTCCACGTCCGTGGGACGTCCGAACCACGAACCCGACACCAGCGGATAGCCTTTCAGACTTTCGATCATGGCGCGGGCTTCGCCGACGGAGACGGGAGCCAC
>JAGAYQ010000056.1 GCA_017940445.1 Pyramidobacter sp.
ATGTGCACGCTCAGCGTCTGCTGCGTGATGTACAGCTTTTCCGCCGCACGGCGAAAGTTCATCTCCTCCGCCGCGACCAGATAATAGCGAAGCCCCCTCAGTCCCATGACAGAACCTCCCCCGCATCATTTGATTTTATTATAGCTCTCCTTCACAAAATTGCCAGCGGCACGACTCGATCTGACAGTAAAAAAGCTGTCAGCACCCTTTTGTTTTTCTGTTTGATTTGAATGACGAATAACTGTAAGATTTCATCGGGATAAAGAAACAGCATCCCCAATCCAATCAGGGGGAGGAAGCAAAACGATGACTGCAAGTCTTGTCATCCGCGGCGGTCTTGTCGTTGACCCTGCTCACGGCATCGAGCGGCCCGCCAGTGTGGTTGTCGACGGTCCGCGCGTCGCCGGTCTGTGCGAGCCCGGTGCGGAAGTGAGCGCGCAGCAGACGATCAGCGCTGAAGGCTGTATCATCACGCCAGGTCTGATCGACACGCATCTGCACATGTTCCACGGGGGCACGGAAAACGGCATCGTCCCAGATGTGACGCTGCTGCCCATGGGTGTCACTGCGGGGATCGATCAGGGCAGCGCGGGCTCGGGAAACTTTCAGGCGTTTTACGATTCCGTCATTTCGCGGAGTCAGGTCCATGTTTTTGCCTGCCTGAATATCTCCACGCAGGGTTTGATCACGAGCAGCTATCCGGAAAATCTCGACCCGAAGTTTACGAATCTGCCTGCCATGCAGCGCCTTTTTGAAAAATATCCGCACACGCTCTGCGGCATCAAAACGCGCATCAGCAGGGAGCTTGTCGGTGACCTGAAACTCGCTCCGCTGGAAAACGCGCTCTCAGCAGCGGAAAAGATCGGCACGCGCATCTCCGTCCACACGACAAACCCGCCAGTCCCTGTGCCTGATTTCATCGGTTTGTTCCGCAAGGGCGACATCTACTCACACACATACCAGGGCAAAGGCTTCTCTATTCTCGACGAAAGCGGCAAAATTGACGCATCAGTCTGGGAAGCGCGCAAACGCGGCGTCCTGTTCGACAGCGCCGATGCGCGCGTGCATTACCTCTATCCTGTCGTCAGACAGGCTCTTTCCGAAGGATTTACTCCTGATACGATCAGCACCGATCTCGTTCAGGGCAGTCTCTTTCAGCCTGGCGTATTCGGCCTGCCGAGGATCATGTCAAAGTACCTGGCTCTCGGTCTGCCGCTCTCTCAGGTTGTCCGTGCCGTCACTGCCGCACCGGCGAAGATCGTCGGCAGGTCCGACCTTGGACAGCTCGGCGCAGGCGCAGCAGCTGACATCGCGATCTTCAAGCTGAAAGACTGTAAAACTGAGATCGTCGACCGCGAATGCAACGCTCTGACGATCGATAAAATGCTCGTTCCTCAGTGTACCATTCTCGGCGGTAAGGTCGTCTTCCGCCAGTTTGATTTTTAATCTTTGCTGGGAGGTATCGTTATGAATCCAATCACGTCTGTTTTTGTTGATTTGTCTACGCTCAGTCTTCTGCTGCTGATCGGCTTTCTGCTGCGCAAGCACGTCGGGATCTTTCAGCGGCTCTATCTGCCCGCCTCGCTTCTGGCCGGTTTCGTCGGTCTGCTGCTGGGACCGCAGGTCCTCGGCAAATACACAGCTTACTGCCTGCCGCTGACGAAAACCATCGGTCAGTGGCCCGGCGTCCTCGTCACTGTTGTGCTTGGTCTTTCCTTCTTCGGCTCCCAGTCGTCGCACAACTTCGGACGTGTGGCGCTCTCGGCTGTTACCCAGGGAGGCCTGATGCACCAGACGCAGGTACTCGTCGGCATGGGATGCACGCTTCTGCTGATGCCCCATTTCGCGAATCTGCCCTTCGCTTTTGGTCTGACGCCCGTTTTCGGCTTCCATGGCGGACATGGAACTGCAAACGCTGCCGGCGCTGCTCTGTCCGCTGCCGGCTGGGCTGACGGCGTTGCAGTGGCCAACACGATGGCCACCGCGGGTCTCCTTTCGGGTATCATCCTCGGCATGATCGTCATCAACATCGGCGTCCGCCGCGGCTGGGCGCAGAAGGTCTCCAAACCGCAGGACATTCCTCAGGACATCCGCGAGGGCTACGTCCCCGTCGAGAAGCGCACCTCCATCGGCAAGGGCGTCACCTACAACGACGCTCTCGATCCTCTGGCGCTGCAGCTGGCGTTCGTCGGCATCATCTACGGTTCGGCCCGTCTGCTCTCCCGCAGCCTGATCTGGGTGCACCCGCTTCTCAAGGAGATCCCTCTGTTTGCCTGCGCAATGATGTGCGGCGCGCTGCTCTCGTTCATCATGAAGAAAATGAAAATGGCCGACTACATCGATCGCCCCACCGTCAACCGCATCTCGGGCGTCGCCCTCGACTATCTGGTGTGCTCAGCGATCGCCACGCTGTCGCTGAAGGTCTTCGCGCTTTACATGGTGCCGATGC
The DNA here is from genome assembly GCA_017940445.1 of Pyramidobacter sp. GTDB lineage: Bacteria > Synergistota > Synergistia > Synergistales > Dethiosulfovibrionaceae > Pyramidobacter. The sequence continues at coordinate 2,450 of JAGAYQ010000056.1, forward strand.
TCGTCACCATTGCTGCCGTGATCGTTGCTAACCTGTTCGTCAATTTCTACTTCGCCCGCAAGATGTTCGACGTCGACTGGTTCGAGCGTGCAATGGGCGCTTACGGACTGGAAAGCGGTGTTCTCGCCACCGGTCTGATGCTTCTGCGCGTCATCGACCCCAAGTTCGAAACGACCGGCCAGGAATCGGCTGCTGCTTCCGCTGCACTCTGCTACCCCTGGTCGCTCCCCTACATCATGTTCATGCCCATGCTGGCTTTCAAGGTTTCGCCTTGGATCCTCTTCGCCGGCAGCGCAGCACTGTGGGTCATCTTCTTTATCATCGCCCGCGTCTTCTTCTGGAATAAGAAAACGCCTGAAACGGCCCAGTAACCAGTACGTACGAAGCGTTTACGGTATATAATTTGAGAGCAGACTTTTCAAAAGTCGCTCTCAATCCCCTGACAGAAAGGAATAACTATAATGTACTTTTTTGACTGCACTATGCGCGACGGCGGCAATGTGGTGGGCTGCGGCTTCGATGCCGAGCTCACGAAGATGATGGTCGAAGGGCTGCTCGACAACGGCATTACGACCATCGAGCTGGGCAACGCCAAGGGCATCGGCGCCTACGAGATCGACGGCGCGACGGATGCGCTCACAGATGAAGAATACCTCGACCTGGTCCAGCCCTACCTGAAGCGCGGCTCGATCGGCATGTTCCTCAATGCCAAGCGCTTTTCGCAGAAATACGTGGATCTGGCTGCCAGCAAAGGGCTGGGCTTCCTGCGCGTCGGCGCCAACGCCGGCAGCGGCCCGAAGATTTCCGTTGAGCCCATTCACGCTGTCAAGAAGGCCGGCATGGTCTGCCACTACTCGCTGATGAAGGCGTATGTGAGCACTGCCAAGGAGCTTGCCGAGGAAGCCAAGTTCCTCGAGGGCGAGGGTCTCGACGCGATCACGATCATGGACTCGGCCGGCACGATGCTGCCCGAGCAGGTCACGGAATACACCGAATCGCTCGTCAAGGCTGTGAAGATCCCTGTCGGTTTCCACTGCCACAACAACCTCGGTCTGTCGGCTGCCAACGCTGTGGCGGCATGGAGAGCGGGCGCTACGATCCTCGACGGCGGTCTGCTTGGTATGGCCCGCAGCGCCGGCAACCTTGCCACCGAAGTTGGTGTCGCCCTGCTGCAGCGCTACGGTGAAGCGAAGGAAGTCAACTTCTGGGGCCTGCTCAATTTCCTCGACACCAAGCTGATCCCCGCCATGAAGGAGCACAACTACCATGTCGCCATTCGTCCGCTCGACCTCGTGCTCGGCATGACCGGCACGCACTCCAGCTTCGTCAAGACCTTCAAGAAGGTCGCCGCCGAAGAGGGCGTCCCGCTCTATCAGCTCATCGCCGCCGTGTCCGCCGTCAACCAGGACAATCCTTCAGAAGCTCTGATGCGTGAGAAGGCGCAGTCGCTGAAATAGCAGCGGAGGAGGAGCATCATGAAAAAGATCGCACTCGCCGGGAAGTACACTCCCGAAGCCGTTGAAGCCTTCCGCACCGCTCTGGCAGGCGAAGACTGTGAAATCGCCGTCGTCAACACGCCTGAAGCCTATGCCGCGCTGACAGACGCCGACGCCATGGTGCTGCGCGTGTTCAAGGCCTACAAGGCTGACATCGAGCGCATGCCGGACCTGAAACTGATCTGCCGCTGGGGCGTGGGCGTTGATTCCGTCGACGTGCCTTTTGCCAGCTCGCGAGGCATCATGGTCACCAATACCCCCGGCGCCAACGCCTACGCCGTGGCCGAACTGGCCGTGACGCTGATGCTGGCCGTCGGCCGCAACCTCATGTTCCACAACAAGAGCATCCAGAGCGGCGTGTGGAGCCGCACCATGTTCACCGACAACGCCGTCTCGCTCAACGGCAAAAAAGTCGGCATCATCGGCGGCGGCAACATCGGCCGCCAGGTGGCGCGCCGCGTGCAGGCCTTCGGCGCGACCGTGCAGTATTACGACGTGTTCCGCCTCAGCCCCGAGATGGAAAAAGAGTTCGACATGACCTTCACCGATCTTGACGACCTGCTGAAAACATCCGACGTCGTCACCATCCACGTGCCCCTGCTCGACAGCAACCATCACATGCTGAACGCTGACAAGATCGCCCTGATGAAAAAAGGAGCCATCCTCATCAACACTGCCCGCGGCGGCCTTGTCGATGACAAGGCGCTGCTTGCTGCCATCGACGAAGGCCGCCTGATGGGCGCCGGACTCGACTGCGTGGAAGATGATCCCCTGCCCGCAGGACATCCGCTGCTCAACCATCCCAACATCGTCATCACGCCGCACGTCGGCGGCAACACCAGCGATCTCGCCACCGTCATGGTGCCCATGATCGCCGATAACCTGAAAAAGTTCCTCCACGGCGAGAAGCCCCGCTTCATCGTCAACGAAAAGGACTTGGCAAAGTAGCACTCGCAACAAAAAATCTCACGTTCCGGGAATGTCTCGGAGCGTGAGATTTTTTGTATAGAGCAACAGTGATGAATACAAGAATCAGGCCAGCACCGGCATCAGCGCCGTCAGTTCTGCCAGGCTGCACAGGATCGTGACGCTGTTGGCGGCGCTCGCCTTGCCGGCGTCGCCCCCGCACATCTGCACATACGCAGGCGCGATGGCGCTCATCGGCGACAGGAGCACGAAAACGAGAGCACTCCGTACAGCCAGCTCGTACGGAAGAAGAAAATACACCGTCACTGCACAGGCGGCCGCAAAGAGATGACGGGCCGCCACGAGCGCGAAGATCGCGCCGAGATACTCGCGCTTCAGCTCCAGATGAAACATCAGTCCCAGATAGAACATGGCGATGAATGCATTGGCATCTGCCATAGGAGCAACAAGCGTCAGCACGGCATCGGGAAGGCGCAGACCGGCGAAGCTGAGGCAGAGCATAAGCAGATAGACAAGGATGCAGGGACTGTTCAGCAGACGCCGCGCGAACCCCGCCGCGCCGGCACGTTCGCCTTTAAGATACGCACCGGCGATGGCATAGCTGCCGCCGGTGCACATGATGCTGTTGCCGATGTCAAACATGCACACGGCCACGCTGCCGAGCGGCGGCAGAAAACTCTGCACAAACGGCAGGCAGAACGCCCCGATGTTGTACGCGGGCAGACAGAACAGGGCCAGTGCTTTGTCCGCATCAGGCCGCCTGCGCGTCATCAGCATCCCCGCGCAGAGCATAAACAGATTGGTCCCGATCCCCATCAGGCACAGCGTCAGCAACGAGCTGCTGAGAGACGGAACTTTCGAGAAGTTGCTGACGATGACTGCCGGCAGCGTCACATAAAAGAGGATCTGCTTGAGCGCAGCGGCCCCGCGTTCGTCGATCAGTCGGGAACCGCGCACCGCGATCCCGGCCGCGAGCGCCAGGATGAACGACGACGCCCGCAGGAGGACGTCATTCATTCACCATCTCCGGCAGTTCTTTCTGAAAATGCGGCGTCACAGCGGCGCTCTCGATCAGACGCTCCACCAGCTCGCGCAGCGGGATGCCGGCCGTCTCCCAGAGCTTGGGATACATGCTGATCGACGTGAAGCCGGGGATGGTGTTGATCTCGTTGAAGATCACGCGGTTCGTGCCGTTTTCGAGGAAAAAGTCGACGCGCGACAGCCCGTCGCAGTCGAGCGCGCGATAGATCTTCTTCGCCGCCTCGCGGATCTCGTCGGCCTTGCCCTCGGGAAGCTCGGCGCTCAGCACCGTGCGCGACGTTCCGTCCAGATACTTGGCGTCGTAATCGTAGAATTCCGCCGTCGCAAGGATCTCGCCCACGCCGCTGACGCGCGCGTCCCATCCGCCCAGCGCCGCCGTCTCCAGCTCGCGGCCAACGATCGCCTCTTCAACGACGATCTTGAAATCGTTCTCGGCCGCGATGTGAAGGGCTTTTTTCAGACCGCCACGATCCGATGCCTTGGAGATGCCGCACGACGAACCGGCATTCGAAGGCTTCACAAACACCGGATAGCCCAGCACCGTCTCGATCTGTCCGCATACCTTGTCAAGGTCTGCAAGCTCCTCGCGGCGGAAGATCAGATATTTCGCCTGAGCCACGCCGATACGCTCGACGATCGCCTTCGTCGTCGCCTTGTCCATCGTCGCCGCCGACGACAGCACACCGCAGCCGACATAGGGGATCTGCGCCAGTTCCAGCAGTCCCTGCACACAGCCGTCTTCGCCGTACAGGCCGTGGAGCACGGGGAAAACTACATCCACATGCACCATCGTAAGTTCGTGCCCGTCATCGATCAGCACGCTTTTCAGCTGAGCGTCCGGCAGCAGCACCGCACGCACGGTGTTGTGCTTCCATTCACCCGAGACGATCTCCTCCACCGTGTTCGTCTTCAGCCAGCGCCCTTCCTTTGTGATGCCGATCAGCAGCAGATCGTACTTTTCAGTATCAACGCCGCGCGCCACCGTGGCCGCCGAAACGCACGACACCTCGTGCTCCGAAGACTGCCCGCCGAAGAGCAGGACTAGATTTTTTTTATCGCTCATTTTGCTCGCGCTCCTTCACAAAAACACGCACCTCGGGTGCGAAATTTCTATTTTCCCCGCCTATTGTACACGCTTTTCGATTTTCTTGTTATTCTGAAAAGTAATTTTTAGTAAATTATCGTATCTATTGTTTCAAGATCGTCAAATCTTTCACTGACAAAATAACTCTATCATTTACCTAAATAAAATCACAGACAACGGGCTAATATATTTTCTTCGATACTTTACAATCGCCGGCGAAAATGATATTATTTATTCGTAATAAAAGTATCAGAAACACAAATCAATCACAGTATCGGGAGGTCATCATGAAAAGAGTTTTCAACCCCAAGAGTCTTCTTCTCGCGGCAACGGCAGGGATCTGTGTGAGTGCTTTTTCAGGCGCGGCGTTCGCGGCCGGCAATGATGACCGTGTGCTCAGGCTGAGCATCCTCGCCCCGCTGACGACGATCGACCCGCACCGCACGGTCAACCTTCAGGACAAAATTTTCCTGCCTCAAATCTACGAAAGCCTGTATCTCCAGAACGAAAAAACAGGCGAATACCAGCCTCGTATCGCTGAAAGCTACACTGTTTCCGAGGACGGCAAAACATACAAGTTCAAAATCCGCAAGGGCGTCAAGTTCCATAACGGCGACGATCTCAAAGTAAGCGACTGCGTGTTTTCATTCAAACGCGCGCAGACCACGCCGCAGATGAAAAGCAACCTGACCGTCGTCACCGATATTCACGCTGAAGGAGACGACACGCTGGTATTTGAGCTTTCACAGCCGAACTCCGCATTCCTTAACAGCCTCTGCAATATTTTCGTTATCAGTGAACGTGAAGTGACCGAACAGGGCGAAAAATTCGGCACGCAGGTCGCTCTTGCCGGCACGGGCCCTTACTATCTGACGTCGCTCCAGCATGACGTCGAGTGGACGTGCAGCGCGTTCCCGCAGTATTACCGCGGCGAAGCCCCGATCAAAAAGCTGGACTACAAGCCGATCACGCAGGCTTCGGCCGGTCTGATCGCGTTTGAAGCCGGCGAGCTCGACTGGTACATCGCCCCGATCGCCAACTGGGACGACCTGAAGGACAACGACAAGTACAACACCGAGCTGGTCCCCGCCAACCATATCTCGTTCCTGGTCATCAATCCCGCCGCCAAGCCGCTCGACGATGAAAACCTGCGCAAGGCGATCGCCTACTGCATCGACAAGGACGCGATGAACATGACCTGCTACGACGGTCTGGCCGTCAACGCCGACTTTATGATCCAGAAGCAGAACGTGGGCGCCCCGACTGAAGGCATCGTCTACAACTACGACCCCGACAAGGCAAAGGAATACCTGGCCAAGTCGGCATATCCCAACGGCGTCGACATCGGCGTGATCAACTGCTCGGCCGGCGGCTACTTCGAGAAGATGGCCCAGGTGCTCCAGCAGAACATGGCCGACATCGGCATCATTGCCAAGGTCAACCGCCTCGACTCGGCCACGAACATGAACAACATGCGCAAGCAGACGTTCAGCATCGCCCCCACCGGGTTCTCCCCCTCCGGCGACTTCGACTTCTACCGCAAGTTCTCGCAGACCGACATGGTCGGCTCGTTCTACGTCAAGTTCGAGGACACGCCCTACGACTGGAAGCACATGAACGAGCTGTGGGACAAGGGCGTCGCCACGACCAACGTCGAAGAGCGCAAGGCAATTTACCGCGAGCTGAACGACTGGATCGCCAACACCGCAACGTATCTGCCCATCTTCCACAAGGTGCAGCCCTACGTTTGGGTGAAGGATCTCGTCATCCCCGTCAACTATCCGACGAATCCTCAGGTCTACGAGTGGTCGTGGAAGAAATAGCGCGTCTGTAACTCACCAATAGCACAGATCAATTCAGGGGGCAGGGCGGATGTTTATCCCCCTGCCCTGTTTTCATGTTTCCCTTTCGGGAGGTGCAGTGTTTTGTATCGATTTGTCCTCAAGCGTCTGCTTCTGATGATCCCGATCGTCGTGGGCGTTTCGTTCCTGATCTTCACGATCCTCAATCTCATCCCGGGCGATCCTGCGTCGAACATCCTCGGCATCGGCGCGGTTCAGGCCGACATCGACGCTCTCAACGAAGAACTCGGCTACAATCTGCCGTTCTTGCAGCGGTATTTCAATTACATGTACAACGCGGTCGTCCATTTTGATCTGGGCGTGTCGTACTCCACCAAAAAGCCCGTCTTTGACGAGATCCTCGGCCGTCTGCCCGTCTCGCTCAAAGTCGCGTTCAACGCCATTCTTTTCTCGCTCGTGTTCGGCATCCCGCTGGGCGTGCTCTCGGCAGTCAAGCAGAACTCGCTCGTCGACCGTCTTTCGACCGGCATCGCGCTGCTGCTGGCATCGCAGCCCGGCTTCCTGATTGGAATGATCCTGATGCTGATCTTCTCGCTGCGTCTGCGCTGGTTCCCTGCCACGGGAGCGGCAACGTGGAAAAGCTACGTCATGCCGATGATCGCGCTCGGACTGCCCTACGGCGGCCGTCAGCTGCGATTCACACGGTCGAGCATGCTTGAGACGATCCGTCAGGACTACGTGCGCACGGCACGCGCCAAGGGCGCGAACGAGCACATCGCGATCTGGCGCCACGCCATGAAAAACGCGCTCATGCCCGTCATCACCGTGGCCGGCACCAGCTTCGGCATCCTCATCGGCGGCGCCATCGCTACAGAGACACTGTTCGGCCTGCCCGGCCTGGGTTCGTTCATCGTCGCGGGCATCAAGCAGAAGGACATCCCCGTCGTCACCGGCGGCATCATCATCTTCGCGCTGATCTTCTCGTTCGTCATCCTCGCCGTCGATCTGTCGTATGCGTTCATCGATCCGCGGATCAAGGCCAAATACGCGGGAGGAGGGAAACGCTGATGAGTACAAAATACGACGATTCTCCCCTGATGAACCTGACAGAGAAAAAGGTCGAAGTGAACTTCAAAAAGGAAAGCCAGATCAAGGAAGTCTGGCGCCGGCTGAAAAAGGACAAGCTGGCCATGTTCGGCCTGAGCGTGATCGTCCTGATGATCGTCATCGCGCTTTGCGCACCGCTGATCCGTCCGTACAGCGCGGCGATCAAGATGAACATGCGGCTCAAGCTGGCGCTGCCGTCGGCTGCGCACTGGTTCGGCTGCGACGGCTACGGGCGCGATCTGTTCACCCGCTGCCTGTACGGCTCGCGCGTGTCGCTGACGATCGGATTTGCGACAGCGTTCGCGACGCTGGTCATCGGCAGCATGCTGGGCGCGCTGGTCGGCTATGTGGGCGGCGTGCTCGACGACGTGGTCATGCGCGCGCTCGACATCTTTTCGGCCATTCCTTCGACGCTGTTCGCCATGGCGGTCGTGGCGGCAATGGGGTCGGGCATCTTCAACATCTGCGTGGCCATCTCGCTGACCAATATCCCCGGTTTTGTGCGCATCGTTCGCTCGGCCGTGCTCGGCATCGCCGATCAGGAATACATCGAGGCGGCGCGCGCCGGCGGCAGCCCCACGCTGCACATCCTGCTCCGCCATGTGCTCCCCAACGCGATCGGCCCGCTGATCGTGCAGACGACGGCAAACGTCTCGTCGATGATCCTCTCCGCCGCCACGCTCAGCTTCCTGGGGCTGGGCATCGACCCGCCGCAGCCTGAATGGGGCGCGCTGGTCAGCGAAGCGCAGGAGTTCCTGCGCCGCTCGCCTCACCTGCTCATCTTCCCGGGCATCCTGATCTGCGTCGCTTCGTTCTCAATGAGCGTACTCGGCGACGGTCTGCGCGACGCGCTCGATCCTCGTCTGAAGAGCTAAGGAGGCCGACCATGACTCAGGAACTGCTGAAGATCACCGATCTGAGCGTGGAGTACCGCACCGACAAAGAGACGGTCCACGCTGTCAACCACATCAATTTTTCGCTGAATAAGGGCGAGACGATCGGCCTCGTCGGCGAGACCGGCGCGGGCAAAACGACGACAGCACTGTCGATCATGCGTCTGCTGCCCGAAAAAACTGGATTTATCCCCAACGGCTCGATCGTTTTTGAAGGACGGTCGATTTACGATCTGGAAGAAAAAGAGCTGCACAACATCCGCGGCAAGCATGTCGCGATGATCTTCCAGGACCCGATGACCAGCCTCAACCCGATCATGACCGTCGGCGAGCAGATCGCCGAGGCGCTGGAGCTGCACAACACCGACCACAAGTCGCACGAACAGATCCAGGCCCGCGTCGACGAAGTGCTGAGCATGGTGGGCATCTCGCCATCGCGCAAGAACGCCTTCCCGCATCAGTTCTCTGGCGGCATGAAACAGCGTGTCGTCATCGCCATGGCGCTGGTGTGCGAGCCCGATCTGCTGATTGCCGACGAGCCCACCACCGCGCTGGATGTGACCATCCAGGCGCAGGTCATCAACATGATCCGTGAGCTGCGCGACCGCCTGGGCACAGCGATGATCATGATCACGCACGATC
>JAGAYQ010000057.1 GCA_017940445.1 Pyramidobacter sp.
CACTCGCGCAGCGTAGTCGGCAACAGAGTGCATGCCCTCGATCGACAGGCCGCGGCGGGGCAGTTCGAGCTCGCTGAAGAAGTATTCGCTGATGGCGTCATTCGTCTGAGGCGTGCTGGGGACGATCGAGATTCCGCAGTTCCCCGTGATCTCAGTGGTCACGCCCTGCGCCAGCTTGCTCTCGGGCTCGTAGTCGACGAGCGGACAGGCATCGGAATGCGAGTGGATGTCGATGAATCCGGGCGAGACGACTTTGCCCGCCGCGTCGATCACCGTTTTCGCCTCAGAGGCGATCTCCGGCGCAACGGCAGCGATTCGTCCGTCCGCCACCGCCACATCGGCCTTCCGCGGCGCGCTCCGCACCCCGTCGACGACCGTTCCGTTCTTGATGATGAGATCATACATCGTTGATGAGCTCCTTTCGCAGGGGCAAAATCCCCGCTGATAAGATGCGATGGTGCAAACTTCACTTCTCAGTATAGTAATTTTATATTTTTCTGTCAATGAACGGAACAGGATCATCCAAAATGACTCCTTGCAGGAATAATACTTAGAGCGTATAATAACAATACTCAAGCTTATAAAGTTGTTAATGTTTTTATCGAAGGACGTTTGTCTTTGCCTCAGGGCAAGGGCTGAAACGCCATATATTCTATGAGAAAAAGGAGTGGATGTTTCATGTTGTTCGGTCTGTCGCCCATTTGGGGGCTTCTGCCCCTGCTGCTGTACATTGTGCTTGCGTTCAAAAAGGGAATGCATCCTCTTGTGAACGTCGCCGTCTGCGTCCTGTTCGGCGCGATCCTGACAAAACAGCCGCTCGGTTCGCTGGGCGCGGTGATCTCCAAGAGCATGGGCTCGTTCCTCGCGCTCGTCGGACTGATCATCATGCTCGGCGCGGGACTGGGCGCCGTGCTCCGCAAGACGGGAGTCGCCGACAACATCGTCAACATCCTCATGCGCCGCATCGGCGTCTCAACGCAGAAGCGCGCCATCATCGCCACGATGGTCTGCTCAGTCGTGCTCGTCACGCTGCTTGGCACGCTCGCCGGCGCAAACGCGATCATCGCCCCGATCGTCATCCCGCTCGTCGCCGCCGTGGGCATCTGCCCCTCGACGCTTGCCGTGATCTTCCAGGGCGCCGGTCAGACGGGTCTGTTCCTCAGCCCGTTCAGCCCGCCCATGGTCACGCTGATGGGCATCAGCGGCCTCAGCTATCCGCAGATTTTGCTCTGCGCCGGTCTCCCCATCTCGATCATCATGTGGATCGGCGTGTACTTCACAGCGCTGAGCATCCAGAAGCACGCTGACGGTTCCGAGAAGTTCGAAGGCTCGGCCGAAGCTCCCGCCGACTACACGCCGACGCCCGCCGCGTCGCGCGCCACTGCCGCCTTCCTGATCACGATGGCGCTGCTGGTCGCTTACGGCATCTACGCCAAGGGCGGCGCTTCCTACGTCATCATCGTCATGCTCACCGCCGCGATCGTCACCGGCGTGGCCGGCGGTCTGTCGCTGGGCGCGATCTTTGACGCGATCATGGAAGGCTGCGGCAAGATGTTCTGGCTGTACTTCATGTTCCTGCTGTTCAATCCGTTCCTCGATTTTGTCGTCAAGTCCGGCGCGTTCGGCGCGCTCGTCGATCTTCTCAAGCCCTATCTGCAGAGCACGGGCAAGCTCGGCTTCTCGCTGCTCACGGGCGCGATCGGCGTGTTCGGCATCAACGGCGCGGCCGTCGCTCAGGCGATGATGATGAACGAGATGTTCGCAGGATTCCTTCAGCCTCTTGGCATTTCCATGCAGCTGTGGGTGCTGATCGTGCTCGTCGGGCATCAGATCACCTCGTTCGCCTACCCCGGCCTCGACATGCTGGCGCAGATGGGGCTTGCCCATGCCAAGGACGTGAAGCCGATGCTCAAGCTGGCGTACTTCGCGATCATCCCCGGCACGTTCCTTGCCATCGCGATCGGCAGCTTCCTGCTCTAGCGTGAGGCGCTCCCCATGGACAAGCATATCCCGCAGAACGCGATCTATGAGATCCTGTCCGGGCTCAAAGGCACTATCGGGCTCTTTATCGAGCTGCTTGATACGGGTGAAAAATTCGAGATCAATCCCGATCTGGTGTTTCCCTCGGCGAGCGTGATCAAGATCCCGATGCTGGCGCTGCTGCTCAAGGACATTCGCGAGGGCAAAGCCGACTGGAACGCACCGCGCACTGTCGCGGCAAACAACCGCGTGGGCGGCACGGGCATCCTTGCCTATCTCGATCAGAGCTACGCGCCTTCACTGAAGACGCTTGCGTTTCTGATGATCACGCTGAGCGACAACACGGCGACGAACGAGATCATGGACCTGATCGGCATCGAACGCTTCAACGAGTTCTGGAAGGCGCAGGGCTATGAGCATATCTCGCTCGGGCGCAAGATGCTGGACTTTGAGGCAATCAAACAGGGGCGCAACAATTACATGTGCGCCGGTGAAGCAGGACGTCTGCTTTCCCGCATTGCCCGAGGCGAATGCGGCCATCCCGATGACTGCGAGACGATCCTCGACTTCATGGCGCATCAGCAGTGCATCAACAAGCTGCCCTCGCTGCTTCCGGCGATCCCCTCGTGGGCAAGCGCCGAAGAGCGCGCGCATCTGAAGCCGGGCACAGTGCTCGTCGCCAACAAGACGGGCGACCTCACGGGCATCCAGCACGACGTGGGCGTTTTCACGCTGCCCGACGGCCGCCGCTATGTGATCGCGATGTTCACCGGCGGGCTTGAAAGCGACCGCTGCGGCATCGAAGCGATCGCCCGCGTGTCTCGCGCCGTGTACGACGCCATGAAATAAACACAATCAGCACCGATTTTTTCATATCATTTGCATAAAAAGCACGCCGCCTCGTGACCATGCGGAGCGGCGTGCTTTTTGCACTTTTCAGGTCTTGATTTTTATTTTACACAATCAAAACACAGTGTTATAATTTACGCAAGCGCGAAAATTGATTTCACAAATTTGTGATACATATATTCGCGCAAATTTAGAAGGGGGTTTGAAGCATGAGCAACAATGAACAGAGTTCTGCGCTGAAGGTCCACAAGCTGACGTTCTGGGAAGCCGCAATGATCGTGGTCGGAGCGAATATCGGCTCCGGCATCCTGGGTCTGGCGTATTCCAGCCGCAAGGCCGGCTGGCCGATCCTGCTGATGTGGCTGATCATCGCCGGAGTGTTCACGACGTTCTCGATGCTCTACGTGGCTGAGACGGCGCTGCGCACGAACAAGCCGCTGCAGCTGCCCGGTCTGGCTGAGCGCTACGTAGGCAAGCTGGGAGCGCTCCTCGTCTTCATCTCCGTCGCAGCCAACTCGATCGGCTGCATGATCGCCTATATGACCGGCAGCGGCCGCATCCTCGCCGCAATGCTGGGCATCCCCAATCAGATGGGCAGCCTTATCTTCGCCGTGCCCGCGATCATCGTCGTCTGGCTTGGCCTGAAGGCCACCGGCGTGGCTGAGAAGATCATCAGCACCGGCATGATGGTGATGGTCGGCGTGATCATCGCCGCCTCGTTCCTTTCCGACAAGGCCAATGTGAGCGGCGCGATCTACACCAACTGGACCTACGCGGTGCCCGTCTTCAACGTCGCGATCTTCTGCTACATCGCGCAGTACGCCGTGCCCGAGATGGCACGCGGCCTGCGTCACGATCCCAAGAAACTGGCTCCCGCCATCGTCATGGGCATGTTCCTCACGGCCGTGCTGCTGGCGCTGGTGCCTCTGGCCGTGATCTCGCTCACCGGTCCTGAAAAGGTCACCGAAGTGGCGACGATCGCCTGGGGCGACGCGCTTGGCAAGTGGGCGTTCTTCGTCGCCAACATCTTCGCTCTGTGCGCCATGATGACGTCCTACTGGGCCGTCGGCGGCAGCTTCCTCACCAACATCGTCGACATGTTCCACTTCAAGGATGAGACCAACTTCTTCACGCGCCTCGTCTCCGTCATCCTCGTCTGCGTGCCTCCGTTCTATCTGGCCTACAGCGGCATGGTCGGCTTTGTTGACGCCATCTACCTGGCCGGCACCTTCGGCGGCGTCATCATGTCCATCCTGCCCGTGATGATGCTGCGCGGCGCCCGCGAATCGGGCGACGTGGAGCCTGAGTGGAAGTGCGGCTGGTACAGCGCCGGCTGTGTGCAGACGCTGCTCATCGTCCTCTTCTGCGGCGCGGCCGTGTACGCCATCTTCGACCTTCTGGGCATGCTGCCCAAGGCCTGGTAAAGCTGGTGGCCAAACATGCAGGTCTTCGCGAAAGACAAGGTCATTTTCTCGTTCAATCAGACCAATAAGCCCGTCTACTTCGTCGACGACGGCGAGATCTTCACCGTCGAGACCGACGACTGCTACAGCGGACAGATCAAGAACGAAACGATCAAGCGCCCTGATATCGACATCTCGATCATGGACTGCTCCGTCGGCCCGATCTACGTGAACGGCGCCGAGCCGGACGACGTGCTCTGCGTCGAGATCCTCAAGATCGACTTCGCGCCTCAGGGCGTGATGGTCACGTCGAAGGGCTTGGGCGTGCTCGGCGAGAAGATCACCGAGCCGAACACCAAGATCATCCCGATCTCGGGCGGCTACGCGCACTTCGCGCCGGGGATCGACCTGCCGCTGACGCCGATGATGGGCGTGATCGGCGTGGCGCCGCGTTCCGGCGACATCCATTGCGCTGTTCCCGGTGACCACGGCAGCAACATGGACACCAAAATCATCACCGTCGGAAGCAAAGTGTATCTGCCCGTCGCCGTCAAGGGCGCGCTTCTGGCCGTCGGCGACCTGCACGCCTGCATGGGCGACGGCGAGCTGAGCGGCACCGGCATCGAGACAGCCGGCAAGATCCTCATGAAAGTGACCGTGCTCAAGGGCACGCGTCTGGAGCGTCCCATGGTGGAGACGGCCGACAGCATGTACACGATCGCTTCGGCAGCCGACTTCAAGGAAGGCGTCCACGCCGCAGTCGAGGACATGGTGAACTACCTGATGAAGAAGACCGGACTGAGCTTCCCTGACGCCTACCGTCTGCTCAGCGCCACCTGCGACATCCAGGTCAGCCAGGTCGTCAACGATCTGCACACCTTCCGCGTCCGCGCGCCCAAGGCCTTGCTCCATCTGGGCGGGATCTAAGC
>JAGAYQ010000058.1 GCA_017940445.1 Pyramidobacter sp.
CCGAGGTGATCGCCGAGAGCTTCAGCCACACGGATGGCCTCTTCGCTCTCGTCCTTGAACGTATCGATAAGGACGACGCGGGTCTCGCCGGCAGGCGTGAACTCGTCGTAAACTTTGGCCAGTTTGAGCGTGTCTCCGGCCATGAGGATGGCGGCGTGCGGGATGGTACCTGACGGATTGAGGCCGAGCAGCTTCGCACCGAGGATGCAGCTTGCGCCGGCACAGCCGCCCACCTTGACGGCGATGCGCTCCATGACGGGAGCAACAGCAGGATGCACATGACGAGCGCCAAAGCAGAGCACGGGCTTGCCTTCAGCCGCTTCAACGCACTCACGGGCGGCAGTCGCCCAGCCCGTGGACGCGGCGAGCATTCCAAGCAGCGTTGTTTCGTACATTCCGAACGCGCCGTAAGGGCCGGTAAGACGCATCAGGGTGTCTTTGGGCTTGAAGGGCGTCCCCTCAGGCAGCGCATCGATCACGACGTTTTTGCCCTTAAGAAGAGTTTTGACCTCGTCCAGGCCGGCAAAGATGCCGTTTTTGCGGGCAAAGACCTCCGCAACCACCGGTGTGTCAAGAAGGTTCATGTGGCTGAGAAGATCACGAGTACGAATAAAATAGATATCCGTTGTCAGACCGTTGAGGATTTCCTCGTGGGTTGCGCTGGGCAGACGGTCAGGCGAAACTTCTACGGATGCGACATCCTTCAGCGTTTCGATGTTTGCGGTCGTCATCAGAAATAGCCTCTTTTTCTTACAGGATCAGGAGAACCAGAGAGTTGACCATAAAGAGGGCGCAGATCACGACAGTGATCTTGGAAAGACCGGTAAAGCGGGACCACTGATTGGCCGTGGGATCGGCGAGCGTCGCGCCGCCGAAGATGCCGCCTCTGCCCTGCTTGCGGGGCTGAAGCATGACGACGGCCATCAGGACGATGGAAAGAAGGATCTGGACGATAGAAAGAAAAGTTCTCACTGGAGCGCACCTCCGAAAAATTTTGCTGTTCCTCTTTCATCTCTTGGGATGAATTCTGAAAGATTTTACCACAGATTCACAATTCGCGGTACTGCTTTGCACGTAAAAGGCGCAAATATATTATCGGCTCCTGAGGCTGTGAAGCATTTCGATAAAAGCCTGCGACGCCTTGGCTCGGTGCGAGATACGCGATTTGACGGAAGCCGGCAGCTCGCCGAAGGTCTGATCGTAGCCTTCGGGGATAAAAAGCGGATCATAGCCGAAGCCGTTCGTGCCGCGCTTGTCCTGGATGACACTGCCGTTGCAGTATGCCAGCGTATGCCAGTGCGGCTTTCCATCCGGGAACGCGAGCACAAGGGCGGCCGCGTAACGGGCAAAGCGGTCAGTCTTGTCGGCCATGTTCGAGATCAGCCACTGGCGGCAGGCTTCATCGTCCTCGCCGCCGATCCGCGACGAATAAATGCCAGGCTGCCAGCCGAGCGCTCGAACTTCGATGCCGCTGTCGTCGCTGATCGCAGGCAATCCGGCGTATTGAGCCCAGGCGGCAGCCTTCAGGGTGGCGTTTTCGACAAACGTCGTCCCCGTCTCCTCCACCTCGATCGGCGCGTCAAAATCGCCGCCGAAAAGAAGCTCGATCCCAAGAGGCGCAAGCAGCCCCCGGAACTCCTCGTATTTATGACGATTGCCGCTGGCGATCACCAGCTTTGCAAGAGAAACGCCGTCCATCACGATCATCTTACCATGCCTCCTCATCATGCCAGTCCAGCGTCGTCCACTGCGCTTCCATCAGCTCAGAGATGCCGGAAGCAGCCAGGTCGAGCATACCGTTCATCTCAGCTCGCGAGAAAACGCCGCCTTCGCCGGTGCCCTGCACCTCGACAAAATCACCATGTCCGTTCATGACGACGTTGAAATCGACCTCAGCAGAGCTGTCTTCATCATAGCAAAGGTCGAGCAGCAGGCGGCCGTCAACTTTGCCGACGCTGACGGCGGCGACCTGAGAGCGGAGCGGCAGTTTTTCAAATGCTCCGGTTCCGCGCAGCCAGCGCAGGGCATCGACCAGCGCGACATACGCGCCTGTGATCGACGCCGTGCGTGTGCCGCCGTCGGCCTGAAGCACATCGCAGTCGAGGGTGATGCAGCGCTCGCCGAGAGCTTCAAGATCAACTGCGGCACGCAGCGAGCGGCCGATCAGCCGCTGGATCTCCTGACTGCGGCCGTTGATTCGTCCTTTGACGGAATCGCGAGGCACGCGGACAGCTGTCGATCTGGGCAGCAGCGCATATTCGGCCGTCACCCAGCCCTTGCCGCTGCCGCGCAGAAACGGCGGCACTTTATCCTCCACCGACGCCGTGCAGAGCACTTTCGTATTTCCGCAGCTGATCAGACACGAGCCTTCAGCATGCATGATACAGTTTCTTTTCATTGTCACGGGGCGCAGGCTGTTGTCCTGCGTTCGCGATGAACTGATCATTTTTCGTTCCTCCTCTACCACCAAAGCCGCGCCGGCTGCGCAGACGCAGCTTACTATTCAGACTGGAAGTTTCAGTATATCACGATTTTCACAAAATCAACAGAAAAAAGCGGGAGCCCAGAGATTTTTCTCTCCGAGCTCCCGTTTTTTGCAATCAGTTATGCCCCGCTGAAGCCCCATGGCTCCGAAAGGCGGATCTTACCGACATTCGTCACCCAGCGGCCGTTAACGAGGAAATACACCTGCTTGACCGGCGGAAAGTTCTCCACGATCGTCCTGACCAGCCCGGTCAGCATCAGCAGCGACCGCTGCTCCGGCATCTTTGCCAGCCCTTCGGTGAAGCTGCCCGGCAGATCGATGTAGGCTGTGACGCCGTCGCGGTACACGTGCTTCGGCGTGATCTGATTGGCCCACGATTCAGACGCCTCGGTGAATACAGTCCTGACGGCAAGCATGATCTCGTCTTCCTGAACGTCAGAAAGTACCTTGAGGCTGGCGCGGACAAGGCCTTCCGTTCCCAGCGGATAGACAGCCAGTTCGCGGCGTGAAGCGACAAACTCATCCGACTGATCGGCTGCCAGCAGCTTCTGAAGGTCTTCGGCATTGGAGACGACGTTTTCCTGCTTGACGACGCTCTTTCGGTCAAGAAATTTCAGGCACAGATCGGCTCCGTAATACCCCGCGGCAAGGAAGATCGCCGCGACGCTCATCTGTGCAAGAAAGCGGACGATCCAAGGCGACTTTGGACGGGAACTGCCGCGTCCGCGTCCTGGATATACAGACTGCGGACGGCGTGAAATCTCATCGCTCAAAACTTGCTCACTCCTCTTGTTGAAATTCTTTCTCTGCAATAATCGCTATCGGTTGATAAAGCTGACGATACCAGCAGCAAAAGCCTCGGCCATGCGCTGCTGATAGGCAGGCTGCGCCAGGCGCCGCACTTCGGCAAGCTCTGTGATGAAGCCTGTCTCGATCAGCACTGCCGGCATGGCAGCACCGCGCAGGACCCAGAAAGGCGCCTGAGCGACACGCTTCATATCAAGACCGCTCTTCTGTCCCGACTGGAACAGGTCCTCAGCCAGAAGCGTGCTCTCGGAGATTTTCTGATTCTGCTGCATATTGCCAAGGATCGCCAACAGCATCTCGGTTCGCTTATCAGCCTTGGCGCTCTTTTTGCCGCTGCCGCTTTCGGCGATTTCAGCGTTTTCGATCTTCGCCAGCGCCATAGCGTCCTTATCGGTAGGCAAAGCCATGATATAGATCTCGACGCCATTGGAGTGCCGCCCCTTCGGCAGCGCATTGAGGTGGACGCTGATGAATACGTCAGCGTTCCAGCGGTTGGCCATCGCCGTGCGCTCTTTCAGCGTCGGATAGGTATCGCCCGTGCGGGTCATCTTCACGTTCACGCCCAGCTCGCGCAGCTCTGCGGCGATTTTCGTCGCGATCTGCAGGGCGATGACTTTCTCACGATAGCCGTGCGCCATCGCGCCCGGGTCTTTGCCGCCGTGACCGGCATCGATCACGACGAGTTTTCGTTTTTTGGCTTTCGGTGACTTCACCGCCGGGGGCAGGTCCTTTTTCACCGGCGGAAGCTCTATTTTCTTCTGCGGTTCGGGAGGAGGCGTGTTCCTGCCGGGCTGCGGGGAGTCGATCTGCGGGGGCAGCACTTTCGGAGCGCTCTGAGAATCCCTCCGAAAATCCATCACCAGACGATACGGCGCTTTCAGCGTAAAGATCTTGACGCTGTATCCTGGATGTGAGAAATCGAGCCGTGACGGATTGCCGCTTTTGACGCTGAGCGTCACGCCCTCTCTGCTGCCGCTCAGCCGAGCAGCTTCTGATGATGAAAGCGCATCCGCCTGAACCGAAGTCTTTGCGCCCTCGGTCGAATACAAAGGCGTCTCTTCGCCTTCAAGGTCGAGCACAGCGCGCACATGTTCGTCGCCGCCCCAGCGCACGTTTTTCACGCGCGGCAGCCGCACGCTCACCTTCGGCTGGACTGGCGGCGGAGCCGGCTTTTTCTCCGCAGGCGGGGGCGCGATCTTTTTGGACTCGCCGGCGCCTGACCAGCGAAGCGTGATATTTCGTCCGTTTTTCCTCAAAAACTGAGAAAAGATCCTCAGCACAGAATCAGTGTCGATCCACCAGTGTCCGCTCTCCACCCGCGTGCGCGACGGCAGCGGGATCACGCTGTAACCCAGCCAGACAACGGCCGCGCCGTGGACAAAGCGAAGCCCCGTCCCCGCTTTCACGACCAGTTCACTTTGCTCCTGCACAGCCGCATAGCCGAGTTCTTTCGCGATCTCGTCAGCCGCGGCCAGGCGATTATTTCCGAAAGTCCGCACATCGACGCTGCCGGAAAGCCCCCCGCCCGACCAGCGCCACCTCTCGGCAGCGGCGGGACGGCAGAGCGCGGCGCATACGAGCAGCACCGCCGTCAGCAGGCAGACCGTTTTACGTTCCAGCCACCGCAATGTCGTCCACCACCATTGTGCATCCGCCGAAGCGATCGAAAAAGCGCAGATCGGCCCCGACTTCAGTGATATTTTTCAGCAAATCCGTGAGCTTTCCTGCGACCGTCACCGACGAAACAGGCGAAAAGACGCCGTTTTTGTAATAATGTCCACGTGCGCCAAGCGAGAAGTCGCCCGTCACCGTATCGATGGTGTGCAGTCCCATCAGCTCCGCCACACAGAAACAGCCGTCGTTCGCGGCAATGATCTCGTCGCGCGAACGGGAGCCGGGAAGGACATAAAAATTGTTGACGTCAACGTCCGGCAGAGAGCTCAGGCCTCGGCAGCCGTTGCCCGTGCTTTCGAACCCCAGGCGGCGGCCGTACTGCAAATTGCACAGCCACGAGCTCAGTTCGCCCCTGTCGAGGAGCACCGTTCGCCGTGTCGCCACCATCTCGCTGTCAAAAGCGGATGACCCCATCCCGGCAGGGATGCGTCCGTCGTCGATGAGCGTCAGCTTATCGGACGCGACACTCTGCCCCATCTTTCCCTTGAGCAGTGACAGACCTTTGTACACGCTCACCGCGGAAAAAAGTTCGGCCAGCTCGCCCAGGAACGCGACTGTGACAGATGGCTCCAGAACCAGCCGGTACCTGCCCGACGGCAGCGTTCTGCCGTGAAAAAGGCGCACCGTATTGTTCACAGCTTCTGCAACAGGAAGACTTGAACGAAGCTTAGCAGCGGAACGGGCCGAACAGCCTGCGCCGTTGATCTCCGACGCATCCCCGTCCTCGCCCAGCAGCGTCAGCCCAAGCGAGCCGTACGTCGCGCGGCTCTCGCAGCGAATGCCCTTGTGGTTGAGGCACAATGAATCGCCCCATCCGGTCGAAACGCCCGCCGTCGGCACGCAGCGTATCCTTTTATCCAGCCGGCGCGCCTCACGGCTCATATCCAGGCAGAGAGCGATCTGTTCCTCCGGTTCCCAGCGCGGGATCACTTCGTCATACAGCGCCAGATCGTCCTGAGGCATTTCAGGCGGCTTCGAGGCAAAGATCACGTCGTCCTCCGGGGCGTTATGCCGCGCGTTCTCAAAAGCCGCGTCACACAGTTCAGCTGCCGTGTCTCCGTCAAACTCGGAAAGACTGGCCACGCCCTGCCTGTTTTTACCGTCAAGCACGCGCAGCCCGATCGAGACGCGCTCCGCGGTGCTGCTTCGCTCCAGTTCATCATCACGCACCCGGAATGATCGCGCGTGCGACGAGCTCCAGGCGCACTCCGCTCCTAACGCGCCCCGTTTCAGCGCCTCTGAAACGGTCTTTTCCAGCAGGCGCGATGCAGCCGTCTTATCCATGACAGCAGCACTCACATCAGGATGCCAAGGCGCGCCCAAGGCAGCAGCGTCTCAGGCACAGCGATCCCGAAATGATACCCGGGACGCCCGCGGCCGTGGTAGTCAGAGCCCGCCGTCATCTCCAGACCATGTGCGATTGCAAGGTTCTTGTACGCTTCAACCTGCGCGGGATTGTGATGCCCTGAATAGCACTCGATCCCCCACAGCCCGAAAGACTTGAGCCAGCGCAGGATCTCCGACAGCTTCTTCATGTCCGAACACGTTTGCACCGGATGCGCCAGCACCGCGACACCGCCGGCACGCTGAATGGCATGGATCGTCTCCTCCGGCGAAAGACTGACTTTATGCACATAGGCTTTGCCGGTACGCCCGAGGTATTCAGAAAAAGCCGTCGGTATGTCGTGAATGATCCCGCGGCGGATCATCGCGAACGCAAAATGCGGACGGCCGATGACGCCGACGCCCGCTTCGCGCTGAACTTCGTCCATGGTCAGCGGGATGCCGAGATCGTTGAGACGCTCAAGGATCTTCTGATTGCGCTCGTCGCGGTGCTGCTGGATCGTTTTCAGCGCCGCCTGAAAATCGGCGTCCTCGGGGTTGTAGTTGTAGCCGAGGATGTGCAGCGTGCGCGGATACTCGGCCGAGATCTCTACGCCCGAAATCGCACGTATGCCCAGCTTGCGGCAGGCCGACAGGAACGCCGGCACGCCGGCCAGAGTGTCGTGATCAGTCAAAGCAGCCACAGCCACGCCGCGCCGGCGAGCTAGACGCGCCAGCGCCTCCGGCGAATCGCTGCCGTCAGAGCAGGTGCTGTGAAAATGCATATCCACGCGGATCATCGCGAAAATCCGCTCCCGCAGCGCAAAATAAGATGCCCATGATATGCGGCACCTTGGCCGTGTCTCATGGTATCAACTCCTTTCACCGTCTTCGCATTTTGCGAATGACAGTCTTCTGTGTTTACTATAACAGAATTGCGGAGATTTGACATAGGTAAAAACTGCAATTTTTATAAAACTCGTGAAAAACTTTTTTGTATCTGCACGAGGATACGAAAAAAGCCACGACATTCGTCGTGGCTTTTAAACGCTATGGTGGGCCGCAGAAGATTTGAACTTCTGACCTCTCGGTTATCAGCCGAGTGCTCTGACCAACTGAGCTAGCGGCCCGTTCTCTCGAACACAAGAGGTATTCTAGCACAAAAGAATTATTTGTAAAGCCCCCTCGACGAAATTTTTTTCGGCAAAGTGAGAAGAATCTGCCGCGTCATCCTGTCACAGAACGCGCGTTTTCTGAAACCTGGGAAACGCAGGGAGCAACAGCGTTTCCCAGGTATTAACAGGATCACTCCCTGATGTTCACGACCCAGTGGTCGCGGTCAAATTGGCCGGTGTTGAATCCTGCGTCGTAAAACTTTCCGGTCGATGCCGGCTTCCTCAGTTCGGAATAGAGGAACTTGCTGTCGGTGATCGGCCACTTGAGCGACGTACCATACCATTCTTTCATACCGGCTTTTGCGTACCAATAGAGCTTCTTGTCTCTCCGCGCCGGAAGGCGGATCGACGTGCGCTTTCCCGCCGGAGCGTTCCACCAGCCCTGCGCGACCCAGCTGCGGTCGCCTTCGTGGTAGTAGACAAAGCAGACCGAGGCATTCCTCCGAGTGAAATTGGTGATGTCGATCAGCTCCTGGCGTCCGCCTCTGCCGCCTCCGCCCGTGAGGCCGCCGCCGGCTGGCGGAGCTTCGTTGAACGTGATCTTCAGCTTCTGTCCGTTCCAGTTGCCCTGTCCAAAGCGGCGGAACTGAACCGTCTTGCTCGTACCAAAATAGGGAGTACCCACGGTGCCGTCAAACGAATTTCTCGTGTCGATGTCAGCCTTCCAGGCGCCGTTGCCGCCCTCCCAGGCGCGGTTCCCGCTCATGGCATAATAGTACAGCGGGTTATTAGCACGGGCGTTGAGCTTGACGATCTTCTGTCCGTGAGCTGGTGCTTTGTACCAGCCGCGCTTATACCAGCCGTGAACGTTGTCATAGTAGATGAACGCCGCATACACATCTTTGGCCGAGTTATTCACAAGCTCGACCTCGTACCCCGGCGTCACGCGTTTTCGTCCGGTCTGCGACGTGAAACGCTGACTGATGCCGTCTTCGCCAAACCGCGGGCCTTGATAAAATGCCACGCTGCGGAGGTTGTTGCCGACGGGGAAGCCGCCTTTGCCGTAATCGAACTTTCCATCGACGATGCTCCATTTGATAGGTGCGCTGCCGCCCTGCCACTCGCGGGATTTATTGTAGGCGTAAATATACACGTTCGTGTTAGGCCTGACAGGAAGATTTACTTCGCAAGTCGAACCCGGCTCAACGCCCCACCAGGCTTTCGCCCGCCATGATCCGCTGCTTCTGTCGTTATAAACGAAAGCGGCCCACACCTTTTCGCCGGTGTCGTTGATCAGGCGGATCTTGGGATCCTTTTTGGGCGTCAGGCGTAACCTGGTCTCACCAGCGGCGACGAGCGGTCCCTTGACGAATGTGACAGCGCGCAGGTTGTCGCCCTGCGGCACCTGTCCTTTTTCATACCGGAAGCCGGTATTGACGACATTCCAGGAGATGCCCTGGCCGCGTGTCTCCGCGCCGCCTTGGGCATAATAGTAAAGCTGTGTCCCGGCTTCGGCATCGATCTTTGCGTCTTTGGAGCCGCCCGGTTCGACGTTGTACCAGCCGATCGCGGTCCACGGACGGTCCTTCTGAGGCTTGAAGATGAGGGCAACATACGCTTTGGCCTTGCCGGGGTTGACGATCGTGATCGTACGTTTGACGGAGGGAAGCGACGATGCGTTCTGCGCCGTCAGCCGGACGGTCGTTCCGCTCGGCGAGAGCACCGGTCCTTCGGCAAAACGCACCTGGCGCGGTTTTTCTCCTTTTGGCGAGCTGCCGACATTGTACTGGAATGCCGTGCCGAATACAGTCTGCTCAGGATCGTCGCCGCCGCCCTGCCATTCGTAGCCGCCGCCGTAAGCGTAATAGCTGATTGGCTCGTCGCGCGCTGCCAGCGTCGTCTCACGCGAAGCCCCCGGTTCGATGCCCCACCAGCCGCGGACAATGTCCTGTTCCTGATCGCTGGGCGTATAAAGGAGCGAAACGTAAATCTTCGCGTTCGTCTCGTTGGTGAACGTGACTTTTCGTTTCTCAGCTGGACGCTTGGTAGCGCTGTCGGCCGTCAGCTCAATGATCGTTTCGGAAGCGGACAGTTCCGGGCCTTCGACGAAGCTGACCTGACGCGGGTTTTTCAGCTTCGGTCGTTCGCCGCCGTATTCGTAGCGGAACGCTTCGCCGAACACGGACGCGGGCGTGCCGTCTTCGCCGCCGCTCCACTCCCAGCCACCGCCCTGCGCATAGTAATACACCGGTTTTCCCTCGTCAAAATCTGTTTCTATGGTTCGAGAGGCACCGGGCTCGACGTTCCACCAGCCGCGGACGAGCTGCTTCTCTTTCGTGTCGGTATATATCAGACTGTAGAAAACCTTGACCGGCGACTGGTTGGCGATCGTGAATTTGCGCTTTTCGGCAGGGCGGCGCGAGGAGTTGGCATCGCTGAACTCGACGACCGTGCCGTTTTCAGAGACCACGGGACCTGCAACGAAATGCACGGAACGGGGATTTTTTCCCTCCGGATCCTTGCCAGCGATGGCGTAATTGAAAGCGTTCGAGACGACCGTAGGCGCAGGATCGTCCTCACTGCCCTGCCAGCGGTAGTCACCGCCTTGTGCGTAAAAGTACAGCGGTTCAGCATCAGCATTCAGGTCTATCTCGCGCGTGGCGTTCGGTTCCACGTTCCACCATCCGCGCGCTGTCGGCTGACCGTTGGAATGGTTCACGTACAAAAGCGCGACATAAATCTTGGCAGGCGTACGGTTGACAAGCGACACTCGCCGCTTGATCTGTGGCTTCCACGCAGCAGTTTCGTCAGACAGGTCGATCGTGACTTTTCCGTCGGCGCCGATCTCCGGCCCTTCCGCAAGCCTGACAGAACGCGGCTTTTCAAACTGCGGCACCTGGTCGCCCGTATATTTGAACGCCTGATTGGCGATCGTCTTTTCAAGTCCTTCTTCGTCGCCTTCCCAGCGGTAGCCGCCGCCCTGAGCGTAGAAATACAGAGGCCCCTGAGCGTCTTTGAAGGTGATTTTCCTCTCGGACTTGGCATCGACGTTCCACCACCCTCGCGCCACTTCCTCGCCCGACAGGTCGCGATAACACATCACGACGGAAACTTTTGCGGCCGTGGCGTTTGCCAGCGTCACTTCCAAATTTTTCGGTGCTGGAGCTTCGTCGGCCTTTTTTTCAGGGACAAGCGGCGCTTCCTTCTGTCCATCCCCGCCAGCCTGCTGTGCCTCAGGCACATCGGGCAGAAGCTCTACAGGCTCGATGCCGGAACCGCCGCTGACGATTTCAGGCACTTCCACCTGTACGTCAGAGCTGTCAGCACCGCTTCGTACTTCCTGCGGCTGTTCGATCATCTCGGCGGGGTCAGCGCCGGCCGCTCCCTGAACGATCTCCGGCACTTCCACCTGAACCTCAGCGCTGTCTGCCCCTTCCTGGACCGTCTGCGGTGCATCGCCGTCAGCATACGCGTTTGTACCTGCAAACGGTGAAGCGGCAATCAACATCACACCAAGCAGCAGCAAAAACAGCGATCTTTTTTTCATGGAGATCACTCCTTATCAATAACAATAACAGCGAAGCGCAAATATACGGCGGGGCGCCGCATATTGCTCATGCGACGCCTCGTTTTTTCCCCATTCCCGGGAATTTATCGCGTTTCAAACACCGACTTCTGCCGCACGTACCTCCCGTCAAAAATGACGTTCGTGTCCAGCCACTTTTTGCCGTGGCTGTCGCGCTTGAATTTCTCCGTAGTCGCAGCCGAGGCGCCTGCGCTGTCAAAAGTCAGCGTGACAGCCGCAGAGTCCTTTTCCGGATCGTACTCCTCGACCAGCAGGTCGCCCGTTGCTTCCAGCGTTTTGCCGTTCAGCTTCGCCGAGCCTTCAAAGTACCCCGCAGGCTCGCCGTTGTTTGTCAGCGTTATTTCGACAGCATACGCCCCTTCCTCCGGAAGACGGACGATCAGCTCGCCCGCAAGGGCACCGTTTTTCATGAGGTACAGACCGGACACACCGTCACTGGTCCGAATGACCTCCGCGCGGTCGAGCAGCGACTCTGCATCGTCAATGCGCATCGCCAGGACCGAGGCATAAGCGTCTGTTCTGCTGAGTCCGTCGCTCATGGCTTTCCGCGCCTCGCTGTCATGTTCGTCGCTGTAAAGCCATTCGTTTTCCCGCTTCTGGAAGACGAGAAAATCTTCGCGGCTCATCCCCGACTTCGCCCGGTCGAAAAGCTCCTGATACTGATTCCAGGTCTCGCGATAGTCCGCGTTTTGCAAAAGCTTCGTCTGCTCCTTCTGCGAAAAGCCCCAGGCACATTCGGCGATCGCCAGCGCGCAGAGCAAAAGCAGGCGCGTGAAATTTCTCCGCATAGCGTCTTACCTGTCTGTCACGCGCAGGGACAAAATCGACCAGGTGTCCTTGCCCTTCCATTTGTACGGCTTGGCGAAGGCTTCAAACGTCCAGGGACGGTCGGTCTTGTCGTCAGCGTTGTAGATGTCGCCCGTCATACGCACGACGCCGCGCTCGTTCACCGCTTTTTTGACTTCGGCATAGTACACGGCCTCGCCGTCAGCGCCTTCAAAGTGATACACCTTGCCGTCGTAATGATAGGGCGGATCGGAGTCCTTGACGCTGCGGTGCTTCAGATCGATGTCGAAATACTTCTTGACGGATTCGGCAACGAACTTCGCGTCAATGACCAGCGAGCCGTAAGGGCAGTTCTTTTTCGCGCAGTTTCTGATCCGGCTTTTGAAGTTGTTGATGTAGTTGTGCATGATGCCGAAGCGGATCAGGTCGGGCGAAGAGGGATCGCCCAGGTGCAGAGTGTCGTCGCCGCCGTCTGCTTCGATGTCAAAATTGAAGAATCCCTGCTCCGTGAAGTTGCTCAGGAACGTGCTCATCTTTTTCAAACCGGCTGCGTCAGGAGCGGCAAATGAGCAGCCAGCAAACAGGAACAGCGCCGTCAGTGCAGCGATAAACTTTTTCATGTGTGATGATCTCCTTTCGATATGATCGTTATTTTGCCGTGACGCGGCGGTACGTTCCGCCGACGGTCACGCCCTGGCCGACAAAGCCGCTCTCGTAAAACTCAGGCGGTGCGGTGACTTCGGCGGCGTCTCCCGTAAATTTGATGTTCAGCTTCGCACTCGGTTCATCGTCGTCTGCCACTGTGACCGAGCTGCCGTTCAATGTCCCCTCGCCGTTCAGGTTGCCTTCGCGGATATTGTCACCGCCAAGATCGAGAACGACGTTCAGGTTCACCCGCACCGTCTTTGCTCCCGGTCCGTCCCAGAAAAC
The DNA here is from genome assembly GCA_017940445.1 of Pyramidobacter sp. Taxonomy (GTDB): domain Bacteria; phylum Synergistota; class Synergistia; order Synergistales; family Dethiosulfovibrionaceae; genus Pyramidobacter. The sequence goes on from JAGAYQ010000058.1 coordinate 12,707, forward strand.
CTGGAGCGTGCCCGGCTCGTTTTTGTCGTCGCGCACATAGTAGCCCTGCACCCAGTTGGGGTTGCGCTTGAGGTACGAGACGTTGGCCGATTTTGTGATCTCTGCGGCGCGTTCCTCCGTCACCATCGCATACGCTTCGGCCTTGGGCGTTTCATATTCTTTGATACTGCGCTGAGCGGCAGCATCACGGCCGCGGGCAATCCATTTTTTCTGCTCGGCCTTCAGTTTCTCGAACTCGGCCGGCGTCAGCCGAGACTTGGCCAGCTTCCAGGCGGTGTTCAGCTGCGCGTCGGCCGCCTTGAACTCGTCATTTTTCATCAGCGTCTTGTACTCCGCGTCTGTAAGCGCAAACGCGCATCCGGCCGCGCAAACAACGAGCGCAGCGCCAAGTCCGAACGTTTTCTTCAAAAACATAACGATCATCTTCCTTTCATAGTGTAATGCCAAATAATCACTTATCCCCGGCCACCATGGAGAACAGCTCTTCATACGACAGCTCCGCGACCGGCGTCCCGCCGCTGTACCAGCGGACAAAGCCTCCCTGCGCTTTCGCACTTTCCCAGACCTCGGGAGTTTCCAGCGCCTTGAAGCGCATCGTCCCGAGGCGGGATTTCATATCCAGCAGCACCTGACTGCCGGATTCAAAATCGACCCAGATCAGTCCGTCACGCAGGGGCCTCACCTCGGCGATCGGAGTTCTCTCCGGCATGGCGCTGCCGCCCTGCGGCGCCGGTGCTCTCTGTCGGGCAAACTTATCCATCGTATCCACTCCTTTTATCCGGCAAAACGCCCGCACCGGCTCTGCGCTTCTATTGCACATGCAGCCGCGCCGGTCCATCCGGCATTGACGCCACGCCCCCAACCAGCAGCACGACGGCCGCGTAATAGACGACCGCGGCGGCAGCGATAGCCAGAATGACCGCAAGCGCCAGACGCTTTGCCAGTTTTCGCCCGTTCATCATCTGACCTCAAAAGCCGGAGCCGGATCGTATTCCTCAGCGTCAAAACAGGCAAACGGCTGATCGTTTTGCGCAAAAAAGGCCACGTGATACATCTGTCCAGGCTGAGCTTTTTCAAAGGTCTTTCCGTTGACGCCGACGGCGCCCGCGTCGCCAAAGCGCAGCTGGTAGACATACGCGTAGACGTTGCCGTCGCTTTCCATGCTGTCCAGAGCTCGTTCGGACTTCTCGGTCAGCGGCAGCAGGCGAAAGTACGCCTTCGAGACATTGCCGAAATCGCCCTGCCGCCGCAGTTTGAAGTACAGCCCGAGGAAGACCGCCATCACGACCGCCGCAACGCCGCCCCCGACAGCGCGGTTAGGCACGAGTGCGACGCAGACAAGGCAGAAGAGCAAAACGAGCAGGAACACACTCCTCATGCCGGAGTTTCCTTTCTTATACGTTTTCTTCAGCAGCTTTTTAGTGATCGTTTTCTTCATTACATGCTCACCTTTTTAAAAAAAGCGCAGTTTCACTTTGACATGGCAAAGACGACGTGTGCCAGGCCGTCCATACTTTCGTCACGCCGCACGTCCGTCACGCTCAAGTAGCGAAAGACCACCTTTTTGCCGCCGGGCAGCGTGTCGTCCGGATGGATCTTGAACGTTTTCTGCGGGTGGATCCAATATTCGTTGCCTTCCTTATCGGTCCAGACGCGCTCGCCGCCCTTGGACACAGCATAAAAGCCGTAACCGCAGACCGGGCTGTAGCCGTCGATCGTGATCGTCTTAGTCTCGCCCGGCTCGACGCCCCACCAGCCCTGCGAGAAATCGCCGTCGTTTTCGCCGCCCTCCGACGTCGCCCCTACAGCCACGAAGACCTTGGCATCGGTGTCGTTCGTCAGCGTGATTTTCAGTTCACTTGCCTGCGCGCCCCTCAGTGCCGCCAGTGCGAAAAGCAGCGCAGCGGCGGCTTTCAGTTTCACGTTCTTCATCCTGCTTCCTCCCTGCAATAAGGCAATGCTGATTTAATCCCATTATGCAGAATTTAACCAGCGTACTGGAAACCTGAGAAAATGCGTAGATCCGAAGAAAACTGTCCGCAAGGGGCTCCGGAGACGTACTCCGGTAACTCCACCGCAGCCCCTCGGGCAGCGTTTCGCAGAAGATAGCTTATTTTCTCAGTGTTTCCTTAGATTTTAAATTCTCTCAATACACATTCGAGAATCCCCATCCGTTTTCGTTATTGAATGGAGTCTGTCATCCCGCCGCAGGGATGGGGATACTGAAATCCCTGTCTTTGACCTTTTTTTCATCGTTCCAGTCTTTCACGTTTTTCACGAAATGCTCCCAGATCTCCAGCGTGCCGTTCTCCTCATCACAAACGGTGACAATGTAATTCTTCGTGTCCGTGGCCTGTTTCAGGACGGTCCTCGTCCCTTCGACCGTATCGTAAAGGACGACGGAACACCGCCACCCTTCGTTGCCGCGATATTCCCAGTTTTTGATGCGCGGACCTTTGCGCTCGTCAACGGAGCTGAACACAAACCGATGCGGATCGATCCAGAAGAAACGTCCCGCCGAAGTGAACGCCGCCTTTTTGACAAAGCGTTTGTTCGCCGTATCAACAAGGTAGAAGCCGAGTTCCCGTTTCGCCTCGCCGCCGCGACTGATCAGCATTTTTTCCCCTGAAGGAGACAATTCCACCACGCATGATCCCGAGTCCTTCATGGGCAAAAATCCCGCCGGCTTCGCGTCCGCGCCGCGGAAGAAGTAAATCCCGCCTTCGGAGCCCTGCATTTCCTCGGTCATATCGGGGTCAACAAGGACCCAGGCCCATAGCCCGTCGTCTGTGCCGTCCGTGCCGGCCCATTGCGCTTCTTCGTCCTCAAGCAGCGTCTCCTTGCCGCCGTCTACGCGGTAGACCTGCCTGTCCTTGAGAATGTAATCGCCTTCTGCGGCACGGGCTGTTTCCCGGCACAGTATCGCCGTCAGCAGCACAGCGCCCAACCATAATGCTTTTCTTATGTTCATTGTCTTCACGTCCTTTCATGAAATCGTTAGGGAGACACTGATTAAATGAGCCCGACGGAGCGCGGGCGAATTAATCGGCGTTTCCTTAGCAGGAGTCTCAGCGGTCTCCCGCCACCATAGAGAACAGTTCCTCGTACGACAGTTCGGCGACGGGCGTATCGCCGCTGTACCACCTGATGAACCCGCCGCCGGCTCTGGCGCTTTGCCACACGTCAGGAGATTCCTGCGCCTTGAAGCGCAACGCCCCAAGGCATGATTTCATATCCAGCAGCACCTGGCTGCCGGTTCAAAATCCACCCAGATCAGGCCGTCGCGCAGAGGACGCACAGATGCGATCGGCGTTCCGGCAGACATGGCGCTCACCCCGCTGCAGGGATGGGGACGGTGAACTCCCTGTATTTGATCCTGTTTTCGCTGCCCCAATCCTTAGGATTCTTCACGGAGCTCTCCGTGATGTCGAGCGTGCCGCCTTCGTGATCGACGCCGCTGATGATGTAATCGTTCGCGGCTGTGGCCTTTTTGATGACGATCAGCTCGTTCTCCACAGAGTCGTACATCGCAGCCGAACACCACCAGTCGTCACCGGCTTTGCTGCGGGGGCCCTTTTTCGCGTCGATCATCGTAAAAACAAAACGGTGCGGATCGACCCAAAAGGCGTGTCCCGCCGAAACGAACGAGCCTTTTTTGACAAAGCCCTGGGCTGCTTCTTCAAGGACATAATAACCGAGGTCCTGTCTGACCTCTTCTCCATGGCAGATCAGCAGCTTCTCGCCCGAGGTAGAGAACTCCATCATGCAGGCGCCGGCGTGTTCCATCGGAAGGAAAAAAACAGGCGCGTACTCTTTACCGCGAAAGAAATAGACGCCGCTCTCCGCCCCCTTCATCCCGTCGGACAGGTCTGGATCGACAAGAAGCCACGACCACAGCCCCGCATCCGTTTTAGCGCTGTCGAAGGACGCGTCCTCGACCAAAGTCTGCCTGCCGCCGGCAATGCGGTAGACCCGATCGTCTCTGATGATGTAGTCCCCCACGGTGCCCCAAGCAGAAGCAGAACAGATCAGCAAGACAAGCGCGCACAGATACGCACTTTTTTTCATCACATCAACCCCTTTCCACAGATTCAGCGTTCTCGTTGTGCGAAAACCCGAAGCGCTCACTTCACCACGAAATTGATCTTGGCTTTCCCGTCGGTGCCTACGCTGAGATGCCTGAAAGGCACTCTTTTGCCGCCGGACACTTTGCGGCCGCCTTTGGATTCAAAAGCGTTTTTCGGGTGGATCCAACAGCTTTCGCCGTTACCGCCTTTCGCCTCCCACACACGCTTGCCGCCCTTGGACATCGCATAAAAATAATACTCGAAAACAGGGCTGTATTCCCTGAACTTGATC
>JAGAYQ010000059.1 GCA_017940445.1 Pyramidobacter sp.
GCCGTCGGCAGCTATCGCGGCGAAACGAGCGCAGCCGTCGGCATGTCGCATCACTTTACCCGCGACGCGATGTTCAGCGTCGGCGGCACGGTCGGCTCGCGTCCGATGTTCAACGCGGGATTCGCCCTTCGTCTGGGGCGCTATGATGAGCAGGTCGTCGAGGCGCGCAAACGCCGCCGCAAGGAGACCGCCGAAAAGAACCGCCTGCTCGGGCAGATGTCGGCGCAGAACGCTCAGATCGACAGGCAGGCGGCAGAGCTGGCTCAGGTAAAGCGCGAACGCGACCGGGACCGCATGGAACTGGAAGCGCTCCGCCGCAGACTGGATCTGCTGGAACAGCGCCTTTCGCAGCCAGCGCAGTCTTCCCGTCGCCGCCGGAACAAATAAGATTCTTTCATACTCGTTTTATAGCGCCGTCAGGCGCGTCGAAAACTGCATGAGACGGCGTGGCGCCTGTAAGGCGCCGACTGCCGCGCCTGCCTTTGCGACGCGAAGCTGGTCCTTTAGGAGCGCGGCCTCGCGATTAGCTTTTTAATCGCGAAATAGTATCACATTGCGCCCATTTAACGAAAAACAGGATAAGATCATGCCCATTTGCTGACGCGTTTCCGACGGCAAATGGGCATTGCTGTATATATCTAATTACAGTTTTCGTATAGAAATGCGAATATGCTGCAGTGGCGGGTCCGTGTGCCCGCCCCTGCGATGCAATATCAGCGGTTCGAATCCAAAGGAGCATAAATTTATGCCGATACCATCGCCGGCAGTCCTGCCACGCGTCCGGCGAACTCGCGCAGGCTGCGCCGCGTGTGTCCCGCTCGTCCTGTGACCGTGTCGGCCGCCAGCATCGAGGTGATCACCGACTCGTTCACGGCTTCGATCACCGCACGGAAGAACGGATTGGCATCGCTGTCGCTCATCGCCCGCAGCGTCAGCTCGCCATGAGCGCCCATCGGGATGCGCTGCGCGGTCGAAAAGGCGATCGCGATCTCGCCGCTGCCGTTGCCGATGATCGAGCCCGTCTTCGTGATGCCCGCCGTGGCGCGCCGGCACAGCCGCTTCAGCTGCCGGGCCGTGAACGGCGCGTCCGTCGCCAGGATGACGATGCACGATCCCTGCTCCTTCAGCGGCTCAGCTTTCATGATCGAATCAGCCTCAAGCCCCGTCGGACAGCCGCCGAGCGTGAACTCCGCCATCTCGCCGAAGTTCGTCAGCGCCAGACAGCCCAGCGTATACGATGTGCCGTGTACCTCCACCACGCGCGAGGCCGAACCGATGCCGCCCTTGAACTGGTAACAGCTCATTCCCCGTCCCGCGCCCACGGCGCCGAGGGCGAACACATCACTCGCTTTTGCTAAAGCCTCATCGACCATCTGCGGCGTCACGAACTGCGCACGGCTGTCGTTGAGAAAGCTGTCGTTGCACTCGCACACCACGGGATTGACCGTGCCCGCCGTGCGCCCGATCGCGCTCTCGCGGTCGATCATCCATCGGCTCAGACCGCGCCAGGCGTCGCCCACGCTGAGCGTGTTCGTCAGCACGATCGGCGTCTCCAGCGTGCCCAGCTCGTCGATCTGCACCAGCCCTGCCGTCTTGCCGAAGCCGTTGATCACATGCGACGCAGCGATCAGCTTGTTTTGAAACAGGCTCCCGGGAGCAGGCACGACCGCCGTCACCCCCGTCTGAGCGTCGCCGTCGGCCAGCGTCACATGCCCCACGCTCACCCCGTCAACGTCGCAGATCGTGTTCCGCGGCCCCTTCGGCAGCACGCCCGCGCTCAGGCCAAACCGCTCCAGCCAGTCGTTTTTCCTTGCGCAATCCGTCATCATCGCTCACATCCATTCAGAAATTTTCTTTACGCTCCAATTATAGCAAAAAACGCCGCCGCGGAGATATACTCCACGGTGCCCCAGCGCTTTCCGCACAAAAAACACACGCTTGTTCCGCAAGCAAGCAGGAACAGACGTGTGTTTTTGCTTTTCTGTTTTGTTTTCTCTTATCCGAGCAGCGCCAGGAGGACGCCGCCGCAGATGACGGAGCCGATCTGGCCGGCGACGTTGGCCGCCGAGGCCTGCATCAGCACGAAGGTGCCGGGCTTTTCCTTCGCGGCCATCTGCTGGATGGTGCGCGATGACATGGGAAATGCGGAGATGCCGGCCGCGCCGATCATCGGGTTGATCTTGTTTTTGGTGAAGAGGTTGAACAGCTTGGCGCTGCACACGCCGCCGGCAGTGTCAAGCACAAAGGCGACGAGCCCCATGCCGAGGATGGTCAGCGTGTCGGCGCGCAGGAAGCGGTCGCCCGTCATCGTGCACGAGATCCCCAGGCCCAGCATGATCGTGACGATGTTGGCCAGCTCGTTCTGAGCGCTCTGCGAGAGGCGGTTGACGACGCCGCTCTCGCGCAGGAGGTTGCCGAACATCAGAAAGCCGATCAGCGTCGAGGACGACGGAGCAAGCAGCCCCACAATGACGGTCACGGCGATCGGGAAGATGATCCGGGCCCGCTTGCTGATCACGCGCCCGCTTCCGCCCTGCGCCATGGAGATCTGCCGCTCTTTTCTGGTCGTCAGCGCACGGATGACAGGCGGCTGGATGACGGGCACCATCGACATGTACGAGTAGGCTGCCACGGAGATGGGGCCGAGCAGGTTGGGCGCGAAGCGGCCGGACACGTAAATTGACGTGGGGCCGTCAGCCGCGCCGATGATGCCGATCGAGGCGGCTTCTTTGAGGCTGAAGCCGAAGCCGTAATAGGCCAGCGCCATCGTCAGGAAGATGCCGGCCTGCGCGGTGAGGCCGAACAGCGCGAACACGGGCCGCTCCATCACCGGAGAGAAATCCATCATCGCGCCGATGCCGATGAAGATGAGCAGCGGGAACATCTCGTTGGCGATGCCGGCGTCGAAGAGGATGCTGATCGCGCCGGGGACGACGGTGCCGTCGACCGCCTGCGTGAGCGCAGCCGTCATGGGGATGTTGACGAGGATGGTGCCGAAGCCCATCGGCAGCAGCAGCGACGGTTCGTATTCCTTGACGACGGCCAGCCAGATGAGCAGAAGTCCGACGGCGATCATCACGCCCTGCTGCCAGGTCATGCTGAGAAGCGATGCAAACACGGAACGCGCCTCCTAGTCCTCTTCTGGAGGCAGCGGCTCATCGAGCAGCTGAATGTTGACGTGGCAGTAGCCGCAGGGCGTCTTTTTCAGATAATCCTGATGGTACTCCTCCGCCGGGTAGTAGTTGACGAGCGGCTCGACCGTGGTGACGATCGGCTTGTCCCAGTGCTTCTGCTCCTTTGCAAGCAGCTCTTCAGCCAAAGCGCGCTCCTCGTCGTTATTGTAATAGATCGAGGTGCGGTACATCGTGCCGCGGTCGGGGCCCTGCGCGTTGAGCGTGGTCGGATCGATGATGCGCAGATAATGGCGCAGCAGCGTGCGCAGGGGCAGGACATCGGGATCGTACTCGATCTTGCAGGCTTCGGCATAGCCGGTGCCGCCGGCCTTGACGTCTTTGTACACGGGATGCGGCGTCTGTCCGTTGGCGAAGCCCACTTCGGTGTCGAGCACGCCAGGCAGATGGCTGAAATAGCCCTCGACGCCCCAGAAGCAGCCGCCGGCCAGGATGATGCGTTTTGTTGTCATGAAAGTGCCTCCTTCGGCGAAAATCCGCGCGCTCCTCGGCTGTGCCGTCACGCCGGGCGCGCGTGCAAATTCATCTTGTTTGCAGTAGAATTATAGGCGCGTCCGTGCGGAAATGCAATCATCATGCGGCTTTCGGCCA
>JAGAYQ010000060.1 GCA_017940445.1 Pyramidobacter sp.
TACTTTTGCGTTATTCATGGCAGGCTCCTTTTATTTATCGAATACTTGATGTCCGATGTCGCGGCGGTACTGCATCCCGTCAAAGCTGATCTTCGATACGGCTTCGTAAGCGCGAGCCTTGGCCTGTTCAAGGGAAGGCGCGACGGCGCTGACGCAGAGCACTCGGCCGCCGGTTGCCATAACGGCGCCGTTCTGGGCGGCGGTACCGCAGTGGTACACGGTAACGCCTTCAACGGCGTTCGCAGCTTCAAGTCCTGAGATGGCAGCGGGGGCGGATTTGCCCGTCGGATAGCCGCCGGAGGCGCAGATCACGCAGAGCGAGCACTGAGTCTCTTTCTTCCACTCGAACGATGCAAGATCGCCGTGGGCAACGTGCCAGCACAGATCGACCCAGTCGCCCTCAAACAGCGGCAGCAGCACTTCAGTCTCGGGATCGCCGAGGCGGACGTTGTATTCGAGCACTTTCGGAGTGCCGTCGGGCGCGATCATCAGTCCGACATAGAGAACGCCGCGGTAGTCAAGCCCTTCGGCTCTGAGCGCGGCAACCGAAGGCTCGATCACTTCGCGCAGAGCGCGTGTCATCAGGTCATCGCTGACCCAGGGAGCAGGCGCATAAGCGCCCATGCCGCCGGTGTTGGGACCTTCGTCGCCGTCTTTGAGGCGTTTGTGGTCCTGACTGGTCGACAGCAGGCGAAAATCTTTTGTATCGGTGATGACCATCAGCGACAGCTCGCGGCCGGGCAAGGCTTCTTCGATGACGAGCGTATCGCCGGCGCTGCCGAGCTTTTTCTCAACAAGGAGCTGCTGCACGGCGCTGCGGGCTCCTTCGAGCGTGGGCTCGACAAACACGCCCTTGCCGGCAGCAAGACCGGAAGCCTTGACGATGTACGGCGGCTCAAACTGCGCGAGCGCTTTTTCGGCTTCATCGACTGTGCGGCAGACGAAAAACTTCGCGGTGGGAACATGATGCCGAGCCATGAAGTTCTTGGAGAACTCCTTGCTGGCTTCGAGCATCGCGCCGGCTTTAGACGGACCAAAAACGGCCACGCCCGCAGCGCGGATCACGTCGGCGACACCGGCGGCAAGCGGCGCTTCCGGACCGACGATGACAAGATCAACAGCATGTTCTTTGCAGAAATCGACAACAGCGGCGCCGTCTTCAGCATTCAGCCTGAAGCACTCGGCTTTTGCGGCGATGCCGGGATTGCCGGGGATGGCAAACAGCTTATTCAGACGCAAAGAGCGCGAGCAGGCTTCGATGATCGCGTGCTCGCGGCCGCCGCTGCCGAGAACGAGAACGTTCAGTTTTTCGCTCATGAGCGTTTAGTGACGGAACGTGCGGTGTCCGCTGATGAACATGGAAACGCCCAGTTCCTGCGCGCGCTTGGCAACTTCATCGTCGCGCACGGATCCGCCGGGCTGGATGATCGCCACGATGCCGGCCGCGGCTGCCTTCTCGACGCCGTCGGGGAAGGGGAAGAACGCATCGGAAGCCATCACGGCTCCCTTGGCCTTCTCGCCGGCCTGATTGGCGGCAAACTCGACAGCGAACACGCGGCTGCAGAAGCCCATGCCGATGCCGACGGCCTCGCCGTCCTTGACCATAGCAACGGAATTGCTCTTTGAAACGGCTGCGACCTTCCAGGCAAGGACGAGGTCGTCCCACAGATCGGGACGCGGCGTACCGACCCAGTGCCCCTTGGTCTGATCGGGCAGAGGCGCGAGGGTATCTTCCTGCATGAGCAGGCCGCACCAGGTGGAGACCATCTGACGGTCAAAGACGCGGCCGCCCTTCCAGGTCATGATGCGCAGGCTCTTGCGTTTTTCCTTGAGCAGCGCGAGAGCATCGTCGTCGATGGAGGGGCAGAGCAGCACTTCGGTGAAGTGCTTGGAGATCGACTCGGCTGTAGCCAGGTCGATGTGGCGCGTCACGCCGACGACGCCGCCGAACGCGGACAGCGAATCGCACTCAAAGGCGCGGTCGTAGGCTTCGGCGACGGTCTTGCCGACTGCCATGCCGCAGGGCGTTGTGTGCTTGATGACAACAGCGCCAATGTCGCTCTGCATCATTGCAGTGGCGCGCATGGCGGTGTCGAGGTCGAGCAGGTTGTTGTAAGAGAGTTCCTTGCCCGCAAGCTGCTCGACAGGGAAGTCAGACAGCGGCGGCAGGTAGACGCCGGCGCTCTGGTGAGGATTCTCGCCATAGCGGAGTTCCTGCTTACGGACGAGCGGGATGGTCTGAACAGCAGCGTCCGCCTTTTCGCCCATCTCGCGGCGAAGTCCGTCGCCGATCGTTGCATCATAGCGGGCAGTGGCGTCAAAAGCGCGCAGAGCCAGCTTGCGGCGCGTTTCAAGCGTCACATTGCCTTCGGCTTTGAGCTCGTCGAGGACTGCGGCGTAATCAGACGGATCGGTCATGACGGCGACATAGCGGTAGTTCTTGGCAGCTGCACGGATCAGCGCGACGCCGCCGATGTCGATGTTCTCGATCAGAGCGTCAAGGTCAGCACCGGAGCGTGCAGTCTTCTCAAACGGGTAGAGGTTGACGACGACCATGTCGATGCCGGCGATGCCGTGATCGTTCATGTCCTTCACGTCGCTGTCAAGGTCGCGTCTGGCGAGGATGCCGCCGAAGACAAGCGGATGCAGCGTCTTGACGCGTCCGCCGAGGATGTGGGGGAACTTGGTGATGTCGGAAACTTCGATCACGGGCACGCCCGCATCACGGAACATCTTGGCTGTGCCGGAGCTGGAAAGGAGCTCCCAGCCAAGTTCAACCAGTTTCTGCCCCAGTTCAAGAGCGCCGGACTTGTCGGCGACGGAAATAAGTGCTCTGCGTTTCATGATTGCGCCTCCTGTGCGAGTTTTTGAATGTAGCTTTTTAATGCGCGCCAGTAGAGCTGATGCTCAACTGCGTGGATTTTTGCCTCGAATGTCTCGATCGTGTCGTCCGGCGTACGGGCGACTTCCTGCTGCATGAGGATAGGTCCGTGGTCCATTTCGGCATCGACGATGTGAACGGTGACGCCGCTGGAGCTTTCGCCGCTTTTCCAGAAGTCCTCAATGCCGTGCGCGCCTGGAAACTTGGGCAGCATGGCAGGATGGATATTCAGGATGCGCCCTTCGTGGCGGGAGACGAAATCTCCCGTGATCAGACGCATAAAACCGGCCAGCACGAGCAGATCGATCTTGTGCTCCTGCCAGAGTTTTTCAATCTCCGCTTCGGCTGCGGCGCGTCCCTGTTTGTACGAAACCGTCGCTGTAGGGATGCCTTTGCTGCGGGCGGTCTCAAGTCCGGCGGCAGAAGCCTTGTCGCTGGCGACGAAGCACACATCGACGGGAGCGTTCTCTTCGCGGATATGCTCCACGATCGCATCCATGTTGCTTCCGCGCCCGGAAATGAGGATACCGATGCGGACTGTCATGCGCGGACGACCGTGCCGACGCGGCGAGGCTTTTCGCCCATATCGGCGAGGACCTTTGTGACCTCGGCTTCGTCCTTGGGATCGACGATGAACACATAACCGATGCCGAGGTTGAAGACGTGGCGCATTTCTTCCTCGTCGACTCCCTTGGAAGCGATCAGATCGAAAACGGCCGGACGCGGCCAGTCGTAAGTGAGCTTGCAGACGCAGGGATCGGGCACGACTCGGTTGATGTTGTCCTCCAGGCCGCTGCCGGTGATGTGAGCCATGGCCTTGACCTTGCCCGTCTTCGTTGCAGCAATGGCCTGCGGCACGTACAGACGGGTAGGCTTCATCAGCGTCTCGCCGAGCGTTTCGCCGGGAACGGGACCTTCTTTGTCAAGACCGTCGGCGATCTCGTCGGCCAGCGCCGACCTGACGAGCGTGTAGCCGTTGCTGTGAACGCCGGAGCTGTGCAGGCCGATGATCACATCACCTTCTTTGACAGAGGAACCGTCGATGATCTCCGATTCTTTCAGCGCTCCGACGGCGAAGCCGGCCAGGTCGAAGCTCTCCTTGCCATAGACGCCGGGCATTTCTGCCGTCTCGCCGCCAAGCAAGACGCAGCCGCAGTATTCACAGGCATTAACGACTGACTTGACGACTGCCGACATCATCGTCTCGTTGAGGGCCCCGCAGGCAATGTAGTCGAGGAAAAACAGCGGCTTGGCGCCGCCGGTGACGAGGTCGTTGACGTTCATCGCTACAAGGTCCTGTCCCAGTCCGTCATAGATGCCGGAGGCACGGGCGATCTCGACCTTGGTGCCGACGCCGTCGCAGCAGCCGGCGATCAGCTGATCGCCGGAAAGGCGCATCAGACCGCTGAACCCGCCGATGCCGCCAACGACACGCGGGTCTGCTGTGTGCTGCTTTAAAATTCCCTTGATCGTTTCGACCCAATGGTCGCCGCCCTTAATGTCTACGCCGGCCTTTTCATAGGTCAGATTGCTCATTGTCTTCTTCCTCCATGTAATTTCCATCGAAACATGCGGTGCAGAGCCGGCTTTCCGGCAGTCCGACCGCTTCGACGAGTTCAGCTTTGCTCAGGTAGAACAACGAATCGACGCCGAGATGCTTTCTTAGTGCTTCCCCCTCCAGGCGTGCAGCGATCAGGTCCTTGCGGCTGGGCGTGTCGATGCCGTAAAAGCAGGGATACGCGACAGGCGGACTGGAAACGCACATGTGCACGCCTTTGGCGCCGCAGTGATCTCTAAGCAGCTGTGCGACTTTGATCGACGTGGTGCCGCGTACGATCGAGTCGTCTACGACGATCAGATCGCGCCCCTGGATCATCTGCTTCATCGGATTGAGCTTTTTGAGCACGCCCAGTTCCCGAACTCGCTGTGTCGGCTCGATAAAAGTGCGTCCACTGTAGCGGTTGCGGACGATAGCAGATTCATACGGAATGCCGGATTCCTCAGAAAAGCCCAGAGCGGCGATCGTGCCGCTGTCCGGCAGGCCCGTTACGAGGGGACGTTCAAGCTGCTTGCAGCCGCCAAGACAGCGCGTGCAGGAACGTGCAAGCGCTCGTCCCATGTTTTTCCTTGCGTTGTACACAGATACGCCGTCGATGATGCTGTCGGGACGAGCAAAATAGACGTATTCGAACGCGCAGTGGAACTGGCGTTTGCTTGAGTGCGGTATCCTGAAGCTCTGGCAGCCGGACTGGTCGATCACGATGATCTCGCCTGGCTCTATGTCACGGATCATCCTGGCACCGAGCAGGTCGAACGCGCATGATTCGGAGGCGACGTACGTGACGTCGCCGCGGCGGCCAAGAACGAGCGGCCGGAAGCCCCAGGGATCGCGCGCGGCGATCAGCTTGTCGTCATGAAGAAAGACGAGCGAATAGGCACCTTTCAGGTGTCTGAGCGCCTGAGAAAGGGCATCGAGAAAGGGACGTCCCGGCTGATGTGAGATCAGGTGCAGGATCAGCTCTGTATCGGAACTCGACTGAAACAGCGCGCCGCGTCCTTCCAGAGCGATGCGCTGAGTTTGCGCGTCCGGAAGATTGCCGTTATGGACGACTGCAAATGAGCCTCGCGCGAGCGTGTTGGCCGTCAGCGGCTGAATATTGCATGCAGCAGAGCCTCCTGCTGTCGCATAACGAACGTGTCCGACTGCGCTGCGGCAGACGATGCGGCTCATTTCAGCCTGATCAAGAGCAGTGTGGACCAGTCCCGGTCCTTTGCGGCAGACGATGCTGCCGTCATCATCCGTCCAGGCGATGCCGGCGGCTTCCTGTCCGCGGTGCTGTAAAGCGTAGAGGCCGAGGTAAACGTCCTCGGCCAATGTCGCAGGTGATGGAGAGTAAGCTCCGATGATACCGCACATGAAATTATTTCCTGAATGCGCTGTTCAGTTCGGCAACAGAGGCGAGCGTTGAACTGCCAAGTTTCAGACTCTCGCCGCCGACAACGCCGATCTGCTCGACAGGGACGTTCTTCCAGCAGGAACGGAACGCCTCGACCTTCTCGGCGGGAACAGCGTATACAGCGACGGTCGCGCCTTCGCCGAAGAGCTCGGCAACAGTGTAATTCTTGTCGTCAAGCGCGACGCCCACACCTGAGTCGATCGCTTCTTTAGCAACGGCTGTGAGCAGACCGCCGCCGATCACAGGGCGAGCGCTGCGGGCTGCCTGTGCCTGGGCAACGGCAAGCGCGCCGGTGTTGAAAGCCTTTTCCTTCTCGGCGTCGAAGGGCAGAGGACGGCCGGCAAAATCATGACCGTAATGGCGCTGGTAAACGCTCGCAGCCAGCGTGGGGGTGTTGAGCCCGGCAAGGAAAAGCAGGTCGCCTTCCTTCCAGGA
>JAGAYQ010000061.1 GCA_017940445.1 Pyramidobacter sp.
CGGAGCAGTTGGGGATCTTCACGCGCCAGTAATTCGCCAGCGGCACGCCCAGATAATGGCAGATCACCGTCTTGATCACAGCGTCGTGCGTCGCGAGCAGCACGTCGCCCGTGTAGTTCGGCACATGCCGCTCCACCGCAGCGACCGCACGGCGCTGCACGTCTTCAAGCGTCTCGCCGGCAGGTCCCGGCATCTTCACCAGATGGGGCTGCGTCTGCCATTGCGCAAGCTGCGGTCCGAACTGATCGATCACCTCGGCCGTCGTTTTGCCTTCCCACTCGCCGTGGTTGATCTCTTTGAAGCCGTCGTCGACGACGAACGAATCGCACTTCGCGGCAGCATAGATTTTCTCTCCCGTCACGCGCGCCCGGCTCAGGGGGCTGGCCAGCACAGCCTGCAGGGGAAAACCGCGAAAGCGCTCTGCCGTCAAATCGGCCTGCGCCAGTCCCTTTTCGTTCAGGGGCGTGTCGATCTGTCCCTGGAAGCGCCCCTCACGGTTCCACGCCGTCTCTCCGTGGCGAACGATAAAAAGTCTCATGCCTCATCCGCTCCTTTTTCTTCATGCTTTTTTCGCAGATTGAAAAAGTATACCACAGCGATCAGCGCCACGCCAGCCGCGTCGCTTGCCGCGCCGGGGATGAGCAGGCCCAGGCCGCCGGCGATCAGCAGGACTCGCCAGTACGACTTGACAGGGGCAGTGATATAGCCGATCAGTCCGCCGCCGATGCCAAGCAGCCCCACAAGCGCCGTGACGACCATCGGCAATGCCTCCCAGAACGAGCCGCCGATCATGATCAGCTTGGGATTGAGCGCAAACATGTAGGGCACGAGAAACGCCGCGATCGCCAGCTTGGAAGCGTTGACGCCGGTGCGGAAGGGATTGCCCTTGGCAATGGCCGAGCCGGCGTAGGCCGCCAGCGCCACGGGCGGCGTGATGTCGGCAATGATGCCGAAATAGAAGCAGAACATGTGCGACGCCAGCAGCGGGATGCCGAGCTGGATGAGGATCGGCGCGGCCACCGTGGACGTGATGATGTAGTTCGACGTGGTCGATACGCCCATGCCAAGCACGAGCGACGTGATCATCGCGCACGCCAGACCCAGGTAGACGTTGCCGCCAACCACCTGGAACATGCCGCCGCCGATGCGCTGTCCCAGCCCGGTGAGCGTGACCATGCCGACGATGATGCCCGCCGTCGAGCAGGCCGTCGCTACGGAGATGATGTTGCGTCCGGCCAGCGGCAAGGCTTCAAGGATGCGCTTGGGCGAGACGCGCGTCTCCTTGCGCAGGAACGGCGCCAGTGCCGCGATGAGGATGCCCCACAGAGCGCTGCGCGTGATCGTGAAGCCGGAGAGCATGAAATAGATGATCGCCACGAGCGGCAGCACGAGATGGCCCTTTTTGAAGATCAGCGGCTTTGCCGGCGGCAGCTGTTCCTTCGGCAGACCGCGAAGCCCCTTGCGCCGCGCCTCGAAATCGACCATGATCCAGATGCCGGAAAAATACAGCACCGCGGGAATCAGCGCCACGAGCATCAGCCGCGAATACGGCACGCCCACCGACTCAGCGATCAGGAACGCCGCCGAGCCCATCACCGGCGGCATGATCTGACCGCCCGTCGAAGCCGCCGCTTCGACCGCACCGGCAAATTCCGGCTCGTAGCCGAGCGACTTCATCAGCGGGATCGTGAACGAGCCCGTCGAGACCGTGTTCGCCA
>JAGAYQ010000062.1 GCA_017940445.1 Pyramidobacter sp.
CGTGCGTGATGTAGAAGATGGTGGTGCCCAGATTGCGCTGGATCTCGCGAATTTCGAGCAGCATCTGCTCGCGCAGCTTGGCGTCGAGGTTGGTGATCGGCTCGTCCATGACGATGACTTCGCCGTCGCCGACCAGGGCGCGGGCGATGGCAACGCGCTGCTGCTGGCCGCCCGAAAGCTGGCTGGGCAGGTGGTTGGCGTACTCGACCATCTTCACCTGCTCAAGGGCGTGATGAGCGCGCTTGAAGGCTTCGTCCTTGGGGACGCGGCGCTTCTTGAGCGGATAGAGCACGTTCTCGGCCACGGTCATGTGCGGCCACACGGCGTAGTCCTGGAAGACGATGCCGATGTTGCGGCGCTCGACGGGCACGTTGATGCGCTTTTCAGCGCTGAACAGGCAGGTATCGCCCACCCAGATCTCTCCAGTATCCGGCTTGTTCAATCCCAGAAGGCAGCGGACCAGCGTGGTCTTGCCGCAGCCGGAAGGCCCGACCAGACAGAGGATCTGGCCGTCTTCCACTTCGAGGTTGAAATTCTTGAGGATGACGTTCTTGCCGTAGCTGAAGGAGATGTCCTTAAATACGATCTTACCCATTTAAAGGCCTCCTGATTCTTTGTCACTCGTGCGATTTCTGATATGCAGATATGAGAAAGGGGAACAGCGCGAGACTGTCCCCCTGTGGAGTTTCTGCGGGTCACAAATCGCCGCGGTCGGGAATAAATTTAGCGGAACAGCTTGTCGAAAGCAGCCTTGCTCTCGTCTTCCTTGGCAACGACGTCCTTCATGTTGCTGGCCATGGCCTTGGCGCCGATGGCGGCCACGTCGGCGTTCTGCTTCACGCCCTTGCGGACCGAAAGCAGGTTCTGAGCGACGATGATCTCCTGGCCTTCCTGCGAGAGGATGAAGTCATAGAGCAGCTTGGCGTTCTCCATGTTCTTGGCGTCCTTGACGATGCCGATGGGGCTGAAGATCGAGACGGTGTCCTCAGGATAGACGAACTCGATGGGCGAGCCCTTCTCCTTGATGTTGGCGGTGACGTAGTCAAGGCAGACGCCCACGTCATACTCGCCGGCCGCGACCTGGTTGTGGGTGGCGGTGGTGCCGCTCTCCATCTTGCAGCCGTTGGCCTTGAGGCCCTCGAAGAACTTGAGGCCGTACTTCTCGTTGGCCATCATCGCGTTTCTCCAGTACTTGGTGGTGCCGGCCGTGTTGGGGTCGGTCATGACGAGCGCGCCTTCCCACTTCTTGTTGAGCAGATCGCCCCAGGTCTTGGGGATGTCGTCGCCCTTGACGTTGGCGGTGTTGTAAGCGATGCCCATGTTCATCATACGGGCGCCGGTGTAGTATCCCTCAGGATCGACGAACGCCTTGTCGATGAACTCGGTCTCGGGCGAGACGTACTTTTCGAGGATGCCCTGCTCCTTGAACTGAACGTAGTTGGTGGGATCTCCGACCCAGAGGACGTCAGCATCGACGTGACCAGCCTGGACCTCGGTGGCGATCTTGGTCATCACCTTGCCGGTGCCCGCAAAGTAGTATTCCATCTTCACGCCGGGATACTTCTTCTCGAAGCCTTCACGGATGGCGACCAGCTGCTTTTCCTGCATCGAGGAGTACATCATCACCGTGCCCTTGGGCTCGGCAAACGCGGCGCTCGCGCAGGCGAGGCCGGCCAGAACAGCAAGAGTTGCAATCTTCTTCATGATACGGTTCCTCCTGTACAACAGATTTTTACAGAATGCGCGCATCATGCGCGCACCGAACGTTTAAAACGCCCGATTGAATTATAGCACATTAAGAGCGTTTTAAAAGCGTTTCTTTGCGGCATACCTGAACTATATTTTTCAGATTCGATTTAAAATCGGATGTGCGCCGCCGCTCATGACAGCACGGCCGAAGAATGATATAAAATCTTCATTCAATTGAATACGCGGATAGGGGCGCGGCGCGCATCAGTAGCGCTCGGTCATGAAACAGGCATTTTCTCCGAGCTGCGAAAGGGCCCGCCGCCGAAGGGGCTTCCTCTGCCTGGAGGGGGCTGCCTGGGCCGTTTCAGAGAACATCTGACGGACTGTCACTTTTGAAGTGGAGAGCTATCGAAAAGCGTTTTTTCAGCGCCGGCACACGCATACAGGCGCAAAAAAGACGGCACACGGATCGGTTTCCCGGCAAAAGCGGCAGGGAGACCGATTTTTTTTCGTTCTCTGCACGGGGGGACGCGCTTTGCTGCTCAAAGCAGGCGCGCGGGACAAACATTTTTGAAAGGGTGGACTTTTTATGAGCGAGAACAAAAAGATCGTAGCGCCGTGGCAGGCTGCGCTGATGCTGGTCGTCGGCATTGCCGTGATCTTCTACGGACTGATGGTGCTGAAGGTGAACAACCGCATCGTGCTGGCCGCCGACGGCGTGCTGATGTGCTTTATGGCCTGGCTGTTCGGCATCCCCTACGGCGAGCTGCAGAACGGCATCAAGAACACGATCACGTCGATGGTCGTGGCCATCCTCATCCTGCTGTCGGTGGGCGTGCTGGTCTCCACCTGGATGATCTCCGGCACGGTGCCGGTGATGATCTATTACGGCATGAAGGTGCTCACGCCCGGGCTGTTTCTGCCCGTGTGCTGCCTGCTCTGCACGGCCATGAGTACGCTGGCGGGCACCTCGTGGGGCACGCTGGCCACCGTCGGCATCGCCTGCATGGGCGTGGCTCAGGGCCTGGGCGTTCCTCTGCCGGCCGCCGCGGGCGCGGTGTGCGTGGGCGCGTTCTTCGGCGACAAGGTCTCGCCGCTTTCCGACTCGCCCGTCATCACCTCGTCGGTCACGGACGTGCCGATGATGGAGGGCATCCGCCACTCGCTCGTCTCCACCGGCCCGGCCTATCTGGCCTCGCTCGTCTTCTTCTTCGTCTACGGCCGCAATTTCAGCAGCGGCACCGTGGGCGGCCAGGTGTATGAGGACATCCTCGGCACCGTGTCGAAGACGTTCGTGCTCAATCCCTGGCTGCTGCTGCCCGTCGTCGTCGTGATCGCGCTGATCGTCGCCAAGAAGCCCACCATCCCCACGTTCGTGGCGGGCATCGTCGCCGGCGCGCTGATCGCCATGTTCGTGCAGGGCGCTTCGATCGACAAGATCATGTCGGTCATGTACTCCGGCTACAAGGGCGCTTCCGGCTCCAAAGTGGTCGATTCGATGCTCAACCGCGGCGGCTTCAACAGCATGATGAGCACCGTGGCGCTGCTGATCGCGGCGGCCATCTTCGGCGCGCCGCTGCGCACGGCCGGCGTCGTCGACGTGCTGCTGAACTTCGTCCGCAAAGTCGCGCGCAACTCGCGGATCATGTCGCTGGGCGTGCTGGCGCTGCACTCGCTGTTTTTCTGCATCACGGGCGCCTATTACGTCACCTACCCCGTCGTCGGCTCGATGACGAAGGATCTGTACCCCGAGTACGGCCTCGACAAGAAAAACCTGATGCGCGGCATGCTCGACACGGGCACCGGCCTGGCGCCGCTCGTTCCCTGGTCGACCACCGGCTCGTACACGGCGACGACGCTGGGCGTGGCCAACGCCGAGTTCGCGGCCTTCGCGCCGATGCTGTGGGGCTCGATCGTGCTGTCGGTCATCTACGCCGCCACGGGCCTGTGCACCGCACTCGCTGGTTCGACATGATCGGCATCAACTCCGTCAACGGACACGAAGCCGGCATGGCCGATTACGTCGCCGGACAGCTCCGCGCCATGGGGCTGGAGCCGCATTACAGCTACTTCCCCGAGGACGCCGAGAAGAAAGAGCGCCCCTCCGTGTGGGCCGTCTTCGACACGGGCCGCCCCGGCAAGACGATGATGCTGATCGGGCACATCGACACCGTCGGCGTCACGCCCGAACGCTGGAACACCGATCCCTTCACCCCCGTCGAAAAAGACGGCGTCGTCTACGGCCGCGGCTCGATGGACATGAAAGGCGGCAACGCCTGCATCCTCGACACGATCGAGCACTTCGTCAAAAACCCCGACGGCATCTGCGGCAAAATCCTGATCTGCTTCGTCTCCGACGAAGAGGGCCTGAGCAAGGGCACCTATCAGCTGGTGGCCGAGGGAATCACGGCCGATTACGCGATCATGGCCGAGTGCCGCTACGACAACGTGGCCGTGGGCTTCCGCGGACGCTACAGCTTTGAAGTGACCGTGCACGGCAAGAGCGCCCACTCCAGCCACTACCCCGAAGAGGGCGAAAACGCGCTGATCTCCGGCGGCAAGCTGGCCGCCGCCATCGAAGCCCTGCCCACGGCCGCGCACCCCGACCTGAAGCACGGCACCTGGTGCGTGCGCTACATCACCGGCGGCAACGCCGGCACGCTCGTCGTGCCCGACAGCTGCTACCTGCTGGTGGAGCGCTTCGTCGTGCCCGGCGAAAACGACACCACCTGCATCGCCCAGATGAAGGAAGCCGCCGCGTCGCTGGGGCTGGCCAACAAAGTCGACATCCGCCTCAAGCCGCGTGCTTCGGCCTACATGCAGAGCTTCGCGCTCGACGTGCAGCA
>JAGAYQ010000063.1 GCA_017940445.1 Pyramidobacter sp.
CGCGCGGCGGCCGGCCGAAGGTGCCGGTGCTTTCCAGCGTCAGCGCGGGCATGGCGGCCAGCGCCTCGCAAAGGGGCGGAGCCAGGCGCTTGTGGAGCGCCTTTGCCGTCTGTTCGCTGATCTCGCCGCAGAAGCGCAGGGTGACGTGCAGATTGCGCCTGGTCACCCACCGGGCCCCGGGCAGCTTGTCATTTGCTTCGCGAAGCCACAGCGCCGCTTCGCGAAGCAGCGCGTCGGGCAGCGGCAGGCAGAAGAAGGCGCGGACGGTCTTCATCAGCGGTGTCCTGCGACGGCTCCAAGCAGGAGCTCGAGCGCGTGGACGACGGTCTGCGCTCTCACCTCGCCGCGGCCGCCGTCGAAGCGGCGCATCTCGGTGCGCGTCCCGTCCTTTGCGCTCAAGCCGAACCAGACGGTGCCGACGGGCTTTTGGGGCGATCCGCCGTCCGGCCCGGCGATGCCGGTCACTGAGACGGCCAGATCGGTGCCGATCACGCGCCGCGCGCCTTCGGCCATGGCGGCTGCGCACTCGGAGCTGACGGCTCCGACTGATGACAGCACTTCGGCCGGGACGCCGAGCACGTTCTGCTTGACGGAGTTGTCGTAGCTGACGATGCCGCCGTAGAAAAAGGCGCTGCTGCCGGGCACGGCGGTGACGGCTCCGGCGATCAGACCGCCCGTGCACGATTCGGCCGTGGCAGCGGTGACGCCGGCGGCGCAGGCGCGGTCTTTCAGCCTGGCAGCAAGTTCGGCGATCCGCTCTTCATACGGCATCAGAACGGCCACCAGCCTTCGACAAAGATCTTGCGCAGGGCGAAGAGCAGCAGGCCGGCCATGAAGCCGCCGACGATGTCGTCGAGCATGATGCCCAGCCCGCCGGGGGCCTTTTCGCAGGCGCTGATCGGCCACGGCTTGAGGATGTCGAAGAAGCGGAAGAGGATGAAGCAGGCGATGAAATAGCGGGCTGATGAATCGTGATAGCCTGTTCCGGCGATATGGCCGACCGTGGCGATGAGCTGGCCGACGACTTCGTCGATGATGACTTCGCCGGGATCGGTGCGGCCGACGGCCTTCTCGTACACGCCCGCGGCCCACACGCCGACGAGCGTGAGCACGACGATCGCCGCCAGACGAGCGCCGAAGGGCAGAAAGATCGCCGCGACGGCGGCCACGAAGCTGCCGGCCGTGCCCGGTGCGACTTTGACGGCCTTGCCCAGGCCGAACACGGTGGCGATCATGCCGGCGGGGGTGAAAACAGGATTTTTACTCATGGATCATCTCTCCTGACAAATCATATTCGGACGATCCGGTGATCTTCACGCGGATCATGTCGCCGGGTTCGGCGCTCTCCGCGCCCGATACGGCGACTTCGCCGTCGATCTCCGGTGCGTCGCGGAAGCTGCGGCCGATGCGCTCGCCCGTCTCTTCGTCGACGGCGTCGATCAGCACGTCGAGCGTGCGGCCGACGAAGCGCGCCTGGCGGGCGACGGACACTTCCTGCTGCAGCTCCATCAGCTCGTTGTAGCGCGAGGTTTTCTCTTCCTCCGGGATCTGGTCGGGAAACGACGCGGCCGGCGTGCCGTCTTCGGGCGAGTAGGGAAACGCGCCGAGGCGGTCGAAACCGATCTCCTCGACGAAATCGAGCAGCTTGTCGAACTGTGCGCGCGTCTCGCCGGGGAAGCCGACCATCAGCGTGGTGCGGAAGGCGAAATCGGGGTTGATCTCGCGTCCGGTCCTGAACAGCTCGCGGATGTGCTTTTCCACGGGCGGACGGCGCATGGCGCGCAGGATGCCGTCGTCGACGTGCTGAATGGGGATGTCGAGCCACGGCAGGATCAGCGGGCTGTTTGCGACGCGCTCGAGGAACTTCGCGTCGACGAGCGAGGGGTGCAGATAGAACAGCCGCAGCCACAGCCCCTTCGGCAGCTCTTTTTCAAGTTCGTCGAGCAGCATGGGCAGCGACGGGCGGCCGAACAGGTCCTGCCCGTAGATGCTCAGTTCCTGGCCGACGAGGCAGAGCTCTCTGGCGCCTTCGGCGACGAGCGCGTGAGCCTCCTCGATGATGTCGGCGACGGAACGGCTGCGCAGACGGCCGCGGATGCCGGGGATGGCGCAGTATGAGCACTGGCTGTTGCAGCCTTCGGAAATTTTCAGATAGCGCGTCCAGGGTGTGCCGCTCAAGTCCGCGCGCAGACAGCCGCGCGGCTCGGGGCCGTCGTGTCCCATTTCGCGCAGGAGCGCGCCCCAGTCTTCCGAGCGGGCCCAGTAATCGACGGTCGGGAACTCGGCTTTCAGCTCGTCGCCGTAGCGGTTGAGCATGCAGCCGACGACGGCGATCTTTTTGATAACGCCGCTTTGTTTCAGGCCTTCCAGTTCGAGGATCACCTGGATGCCTTCCTCGACGGCGGCCTGAAGAAAGCCGCAGGTGTTGACGACGACGATCTCGGCTTCGTCGGGAGCTGCGACGAGGTGAAAGCCGGCGGCTGCCAGAACGCCGCCGAGGCGTTCGCTGTCGGCGGCGTTCTTGGGACAGCCGAGGCTGATGATCGCAAGGTCCTTCACGAAACTACTTCCGCAGCCGCTTCGCAGCGCCGTCCGGCTGATATTCGTAGCGCTGGCGGCCCTTGCCGGGCGAGGCGAAATTCGTTCCGTCGGTGGAGACGGTCACGTTCTGCCCGAAGCCGAAGACCACGTCGAGCGGCTCGTCCAGAGCGAACGTCTGTTCCCAGCCCTCGGAAACGGTCGTCTCGAGCACAGTCCTGCGGCCGCTTCTGACGCGCAGCCAGCACTTGCCCGAGGCGCGGACGGTCAGCGCCGGTTTGGCGGGGGCGGCGGGTTCGACGGTCTTTTCGGGCTCGTCGCTTTTGGGCGCGTCGTTTACAGCGGCAGCGGCCTGCTGCTGCTGCGCCTCGCGGGCACGCTGAGCGCGCTCGCGCATGATCGCTTCTTCTTCAGCCTTTTTCTTCTCAGCCTGCTGCGCCTGCTCCGCTTCGCGATTCTTTACGGCTGTCTCGGCCTGCTCGGCCTGGATGCGGGTGATCTCGGCGCGGATGCGGTCCCAGTTGAACGCCAGCGCGGCCACGGCCGCGGCGACGAGCAGCAGCAGGACGATGATGCAGTTGCGGCGCGTCGAGCTCTGGCGGAAGCCCCGCGTCGGCGCGGCCAGATTCGACCCGGCGCGCATCGACGACGGCGGCAGCGTGGAGACTCGGGAGCCGGCGCCGAGAGGATAGACGGGCGCTTTTTCCGCGGCGGCGAGCGGCTCGAAATTGTCGATCGTCAGCTGGGAACGGTATTCTTCCCACAGTTCGGGGACTTCCAGCAGCTCGGTGCAGGTGCGCACGAAGCCGCGGGCGTAGACGAGCGCCTTGAATTTTTCAAAGCGGCCCGCTTCGATGTCTTCGAGAAAGTTCCTGCGGATGCAGGTCGCGGCTGCGAGATCTTCGAGCGACATGTTCCGGCTCTCGCGCGCTTCGCGAAGCGCCGCGCCGAGTTCAGGCAGTGTGCGGAGCTCGGCTTTTTTGCCAGCGCCTGCCTGAGAATTTGCTTCGTTCATCGTTGTTCCTCCTTGAAATTAGCGGCTACGCCTGCGCGGCCAATTCCCGCGCCTGGGCCACGGCCGCGGCGGGATCGGGCGCGGCAAATACGGCGCTGCCCATGACCGCGACATCGACGCCGCTTCTGCGGGCCTGCGCGATCGTGGCGGCGCTGATGCCGCCGTCCATCTCGATCAGGAAGCTGAGTTTGCGCGCCTCGCGCAGCCGGCAGAGCTGCACGGCCTTCTGCGTGACTTCGGGGATGAAGCTCTGACCGCCGAAGCCGGGATCGACCGACATCAGCAGGACGAGATCGACGAGCGGCAGCACAGGCTCGATCAGCTCGACGGGAGTGGCTGGATTGAGCACGACGCCGGGCTTCACGCCCCCCTCGCGGATCTTCGTCAGGGCGCGGTGCAGATGGCGGCAGGCCTCTTCGTGAACGGTCAGATAGGCCGGCTTCGCGGCCAGGAACATGTCGAGAAAATCCTCGCCGGGCTCGACCATCAGATGCACGTCAAGCACGGCCTCGGGATAGCGCTTTTTCAGGGCCTTTACGAGCGCGGGGCCGTAGGAGAGGTTGGGCACGAAATGCCCGTCCATCACGTCGACGTGGAGCCAGTCAAAATCGCCGTGCAGCGCGTCGATCGCAGCTCCCATGGCGAGCGGATCAGCGGAAAGCAGCGAAGGCGCGATCAGCATCGGTGTTACTTGTAACGATCCTGCCATACGAAATTCCCTCCCAGATAGATGGTGACGACGGCCTCGCCCACGTAGGGGGCGGTGATCCTGATGTTCTCTCCCGCGTTGACCTTGCGGTTGAGCAGCCGGCGCTCGCCGTTCTTGTCGATCATCTCGATGACGAGCGTCTGATTCTTGACAGGCGGCGCCTGATAGCGGATGTTGGCGACTTTCTTGCGCGCGGGCGCCTCGGCCTTTTTCGTCTCGGGCGGAGTCTTTTCGCCCGCGGCGGCCGGAGCCTTCTTGTCCTTTTCGCTGGCGACAACGCCCTTTTCAGGATCGGTGCCGGGCTCTACGATGGTGACGCGCGCGCCGCCGGGGCTCTTTTCGCCGGGGTCGTTTTCGCGCCTGGGCGCGAGGCGTTTGTCCCACGAGGCCACGCGCAGGATCAGGGCCGAGCCGCGGGCGACCTGCCTGCCGGCGCTCGGACTCATGGAGATGACCATGCCGCGCGGCGAGGAGTTGTCGTAGATGTATTCGATGCGAGGACGCAGCGAACTTTCGCGCGCCAGCTGCTCGGCGGTCTTTTCATCTCGCTCGATCAGGTCGGGCACGACGACGGTGCCGGAAGCGGCTGAGGGCCCGAGGCTGACGAGCAGCCCGATCTCGCGGGACAGCGAGACCGACGCGGGCGAAGCGGGGTTCTGAGCGATGACGACGCCGGCGGGACGCTCATGGTTGATCTTCTGGATCTCGCCGACGATGAAGCCGGCATCCTGGATCTTCTGCGCGGCCTGCTTCTGCGTCAGTCCCCGCACGTCGGGCAGGACCTGCTTTTCGGAGCCGCGGCTGACTTTGAGGATGGCGGTCTTGTCAGCGCGGAGCTTGACGCCGGTCTCGGGCCACTGGCCGATGACCGTGCCGCGCGGCAGGGCCGAATCTTCCTCTTCGATGCGGGCTTTGATGCCCATGCGCTCCAGCGTCTGCACCGCCTCGATGACGGAGCTGCCTTTCAGCAGCGGGATGGACCGCGACGGATTGGAGAAGAAGACTTTGTAGCTGATGTACCCCGCCGAGCCGATGATGCACAGCAGCACCACGGCCAGAAGGATGCGGAAGGATCTGTTCATGAAAAATTGCCTCCGTTAATTGAGTTCTTTGTGCAGCACGGCCAGATAAAAGCCGTCGGTCCACTGATCGGCCGGCAGGATGGCGCTGCCGCAGGCGCGGGGTGTCATCGCATCCGCTTCGGCGGCGGGCTGCTCGCGCATTTCCGGATGACGGCCGAGGACGGCGCGGACGACGCGCTCGTTCTCGCAGGCCAGAAGGCTGCACGTGGAATAGACGACTTTGCCGCCTGCTTTCACGAGCGAGCAGGCACGCTCAAGGAGCCGTTCCTGAAGCGCGCAGAGTTCGTCGAGCGCCTCGGACGAAAGGCGCCATTTCCCCTCGGGATGGCGCCGCCAGGTGCCGCTGCCGGAGCAGGGCGCGTCGACGAGGATGGCGTCGGGGACATGCAGGGGCGCAAGCTCCAGCGCGTCCCCGCTTTTGTAATGCACTCGGCTGCTGACGCGCAGACGCTCCATCTCGCGCTCTCCGGCCATCGTGCGGCCTTGGGAGAGGTCCCAGGCTTCGATCTCGATATCGGACCTCAGCTGGGCGATCTGGCCGGTCTTGACGCCGCGGCCGGCGCACATGTCGAGCAGAAAATGTCCGTCGAAATCGGCCGCTTCGTTGCCGGCGGTGATCGACGACTCGCTCTGCGGCGCGAACCAGCCTTCGGCGTAGCCGGGCAGGGCGGTCGGCAGCGGCGTGCCGTTCACGCGCAGCCCTTCGGGCAGCGGCGAATCGGACACGGTGCAGCCGGCCTGTTCGATCTGTGCGGGAAGATCGCGCGGCGCGTCGGGCGACAGGCGCAGCGACAGCGACGGAGCTCCGGCGTTCATCTCAACGAGTTCAGCGGCGGCCTGCTCGCCATACGAATCGCACCACTCGCGGGCGATCCATTCGGGCACGCCGCAGAGCAGACAGCGTGATCCCAGCCCCGGATCTTTTTGCAGACGCTCCAGCTCGGCGGGGCCTTCTTCGAGGACGCGCCGCAGCACGGCATTGACGACGCGGGCGCCGCGCGGATCGCGGACTTTGGTCCAGTCGATCAGCGACGAGATGAGCACCGCAGGCGCGAAGTTCTTCAGCTCAAGCAGTCCGGCAGTTCCGCAAAGGACTGCCGTCTGCGCCGCGCGCGTGAACTTCGACGGCTTGGGCAGCATGAAGCGCTCGCGCAGATGCTGCCATAGCGAGAGGCGGCGGGCTGCGGCGTAGCACAGTGACGCTGCCAGCGTGCGGTCAGCTGCGGAAACGCGGTCACCAAGGGCGCGCAGCTCTTCGCTGATGAGCGCGCCGTTCTCGACGCGGGCCCAGATGTGCAGCGCCGCTTCCACCCCGCGCAGACGGCGGGGCGCGTCATGAGTATGTTCAGTCTTCAACGATCTCAGCCTCGATCACGTCCTGCGCAGAAGTGGAAACTTCAACGCCGCTTTCAGCCGTATTCAGCCGTCCGCCCCAGGCGGAAACGGTGCGCGTGCAGGCGCGCACGCTGTGGACGGAACAGTTTTTCGCGCCGCGGGAGCTGAGCGTCAGCTTTTGCAGCCACGGCGACAGGTAGGGCGCAGCGAAATATCCGGCGGCAACGGCGAAGACGATGCCGAGGGGCCCCAGTGCCAGCAGCGGCACTACAAGCGCGGCCGCCGCGAGCACAACGGCGAGCGCGCGAAAGACCGGACAGGCGGGGTAAACTTTCAGGTCGTCCTCACCGCTTTTGAGACGGGCAAGCGCCTGCTCGGCCGCCTCGTAAACGGCGTTTTCGTCGCTGACGCCGCTGAGGAAGAAGCTGTTTTCGCCGCTCCAGCAGATC
>JAGAYQ010000064.1 GCA_017940445.1 Pyramidobacter sp.
CGCCGCCTTCGGTCTTGCCGAACTTATGTCCGGCAGAGGTGAGCAGCAGGGGATTGGTGCCGCCGTAGACGAGCGCGCCCTCTTCGTGCTTGCGGATGAAGTCGATGCCGCTTGTGATGTTGCCCTGCTGGTCGTTGCCGCCCAGCTGGATACGGCAGCCGTAGGTGTTGTACAGGTGGTAGAAGTCGTACGACTGGAGCAGCGTGTAGGCGAACTCAGTGAACGAGAGGCTCTTGGTGGGGTCCTCGATGCGGCTTCTCACATGCTCCTTGGCGATCATCTTGTTGATCGTGAAGTACTTGCCCACATCGCGCAGGAACTCGAGGAAGTTCATCGAGCTGAGCCAGTCGTAGTTGTTCGCGAGGATGGCGGAGTTCTCGCCGCAGTCGAAGCTGACAAAGTGAGCGAGCTGCTTTTTGACGCCTTCGACGTTGTGCGCGATCTGCTCCATGGTGAGCAGGTTGCGCTCGGTGCTCTTCATCGAGGGATCGCCGATCATGCCCGTGCCGCCGCCGGCAAGGACGATGGGACGGTGCCCCAGTTTCTGGAGCCAGGCCAGGCCCATGAGGGGGATCAGGTGTCCGACGTGAAGGCTGTCGGCCGTGGGGTCGAATCCCACATACGCCGTCACCATGCCGCTGTCGAACAGTTTCTTGACGCCCTCGTCGTCGGTCGTCCAGTCGATAAAGCCGCGTGCGCGCAGAACTTCAAGCGCATTCTGTGCCATTTACAATCAGATCCTTTCAAAATGGATAATATGACGGATTGAAAAACGAGAACTCGTTAATCTTAACATATTCCTCCGTCAAAAGGCCACGCCCGGAATGTGCTCATTTATTCAGGAAAGGCATAAGCAGCGCTCGCAAAAAACAGTGCAATTTCACTGTTGCAAAAATACGAAAAGTATGGCTTAATAGAATAAGGTTTATGACTTTCTGTACAAAGGTGATCGTCATGTACGAACGTGAAATGGAAGAGAATGCGCTGCTTCGCAAGGCCGCCGGCGAGATCGCGGCCACAGTGTCTGCGCTGATCGGCTTCGACGTGATCATCGCAGACCTACGGGGCGTGGCGGTCGGTTCCAGCGATGACCGCTGGCTGAATATGCTGCTTGCTCCCGCCCGTGCGGCTGCTGAGAGCGGTGAAACGGTAGAGACCTCCGGCGGCAGAGGCGCTTTCAGCGGCGTGTCCTGTCCCGTTCAGTCGATGAACGGCCGAGCAGCGGGGGCCGTATCCATCGCCGGCGAGCCGGCGCGGGTGCGTCCTTTTGCGGCCATCGTCAGCCGGCAGGTCGAACTGCTGCTGCGCGAACGCGAACTGTACGCGTTTGCCGGCAACCGCGAGAGCACGCTCGAAAATCTTCTTCAGGACATCGGTTCGTTCGTGCCCGGCGTCAGCAACGAAGCTCTGCTGGCCTCGCGTGCCGCTGAGTTCGGCTACGACCGGGAGCGCGACTACACAGCCGTCGCTGTCGATCTGTACCAGTTCGGCCGCTTTGCGCTCGAGACGCGCGAACAGGTCCGCGACAAGCGCGAAAACATCCAGACCCGCATCCTCAACGTCAAAAAGGCTGTGCTCGCCTCTATCCGCAAGGTCTTCTGCGGCGCCTGCGACATCTCGGCGACGCTTGGCAACAACCGCTTCGTCATCCTGCACGCCGCTCCCGGCGAGGACGGCGCGGCGCAGCCTGAGCTGACGCACCGCCTGGCGCAGCAGACGCTCGAAGCGATCGAGGAGTTTGGTCTCAAGGCCGCTGTCGGCGTGGGCTCGCCCGCCCGCGGCATCCCGGCACTGGCGGTCAGCTATCAGGAAGCCTGGAAAGCGCTTTTCCTCGGCAAGAAGTTCTGCACCCGCCCCGGCGTCTACGAGATCTCCGAGTACCGTCTGGAGGACGTGATCACCACGATCGACGCGCCTGTGCGTGCGCGCTACGTCAGAGCCGTGACCGGCAGCTTCCGCAGTGATCCCGACTGGAACCAGATGCGCGAGACGATCCGCGGCTGGTGCGAGAGCTCGTTCTCGCTCATCGAGGCTGCCAAGCGCCTGCACATCCACCGCAACACGCTTATCTACCGAATGGACAAGATCGCCCGAGAGACAGGTCTCGATCTGCACGATTTCCGCACATGTCTCAATCTCTATCTGGCGCTTGTCATGGATCAGTACACCGGTCCGGCTGTGAAAGAGCAGAGCAATGCCGAGAATTCCGAGTTTTGACGACTAAAAAAATCCGCGTCCATTGACGCGGATTTTCTTTTGTATTATACTGAAACCAGACCGCTGTTATGCGGATGAAAATATCAATCTGCTGAGGAGAGATGCTCCATGAACAATCTGCTGCTGAAAAACGCTGACCTGTACGCACCCGAACACAAAGGCGTTGTCGACGTGCTCGTGCTGAACGGCAAAGTTGCCGCCGTCGGTCCCAAGCTCGACGTCAAACTGCCTGAACTTGAAGTCATCGACCTTGAGGGCGCCCTTGCCGCGCCGGGCATCGTCGATCATCACAACCACTTCGGCGGCGCCGGCGGCGAAGGCGGCTTCAACTTCCGCACGCCTCCCGCACAGCTTTCCACGTTTGTCAAAGCCGGCATCACGACCGCTGTCGGTCTGCTCGGCACCGACGGGATCAGCCGCTCGCTCGTCGAACTGCTGGCCAAGGCCCGCGCGCTTGACATCGAGGGACTGAGCACCTGGATCTACACCGGCGCGTACCAGCTCCCCGGCCCTACCATCACGGGCAAAGTCGGCAGCGACATCGCCTGGATCGACAAGGTCATCGGCTGCAAGATGGCCCTGTCCGATCACCGCAGCTCGCATCCGGCGGCTGAGACGATCCGCGCTCTCGTATCCGAAGTGCGCGTGTCGGCCATGCTCGCCGGCAAAAAGGGCGTCGTCTGCGTCCACATGGGCAGCGAGCCCACGGGCCTCGATCCGCTGCGCGCCGCGATCAAAGACAGCGAAGTGCCGCCCACTCACTTTATGCCGACGCACGTCACGCGCAACCGCACGCTGCTGGATGACACGATCGCCTGGATCAAGGAAGGCGGGCTTGGCGACATCACGGCTCATGACGACACCTGGGAGTGTGTCGCTCACGTCGTCGAGAGCGGCGCCGATCTGTCGCACGTCTGCTTCAGCTCGGACGGCAACGGCAGCATGCCCAAGTTTGACGAGAAGAAGAATCTGATCGGCATGGGCGTCGGCGATCCTGCTTCGATCCTTGCCGCCATCGGCGACTGCCTCCGCCACGAAGTCGTCAGCGCTGAGAACGCCTTTGCCTTTGCCAGCACCAACCCGGCTTTCTGGCTTGGCCTGCCCGGCAAGGGGAAAGTTGAAAAGAACTACGACGCCGACATCATGGTCCTCAATCCTGATTTCACCCTCCGCTCCCTCGTCGCCCGCGGCCGCGTCATGATGCGCGACGGTCAGGTGCTCGTGAAGGGAACGTTTGAGTAGAGGCTTGCTCATCAAAATCATCAAAAAAGATCGAAAAATCCCGCGCTCCGAATTATTTCCGGAACGCGGGATTTTTTTGTGTCGCAGTATTAGGCTTTCGGGCGGTGCAGCACCAGCACGGTGATTTCTGCCGGGTCAAAAATGCGCAGAGGAAAACCGTTCCACAGCGACGTGCCGGGACTGTTGAAGAGCTTCATCCCGTCAACGTCATACCAGCCTTTGACAAAACCCTTGTTGGCCCGTGCCACGATCAGGTCGAGTCCGGGCATCATGCCGCCGTGAGTGTGTCCTGAAAGCTGGAGGGCGACGCCGCCTTTGGCGTTTTCGCGCGCGGCTTCGGGGCGGTGGGCGAGCAGGATCACAGGCGCGCCGGCCGGAGCGCCTGACAGCGCTTTTTTAAGATCGGGCGCCGTGTAGCCCATGCGTCCGCCCTGCTGATCCGGAACGCCGGCGATGATCAGCCGGCCCGTGCCGAGGCTGAGCACGCGGTGCTCATTTTCCAGCCAGGTGAGACCGAATTTTTGCAGCTGCTCTTTCCAGGCGTGATAGCCTGAATAATACTCATGGTTGCCGGACGAGGCAAACACGCCCAGCGGCGCGGAAAGGCGCGACAGCGGTTCGAGGTCGGCCTCGCGGCGGCTCACAGGACCGTCGACGAAATCGCCCGGCATGACGATCAGATCGGGCTTTTCGGCCATGGTGCGCGCCACGATGGCCTCAAACAGCGGGCGGCGGTTCAGAGCGCTGGCGTGAAGATCGACGAGCATGGCGACTTTTTTGCCCTCAAATTCGGCTGACAGACCGGGGATCTCCACGTCGTGATACTTCACATCGGGCACGCGAACGGCCTCCCATGTGCCCCAAACGGTGGAAACAACTGCCAGGGCGAGCACGAACGCCGATGCCGCGGCGGCGGGGAATTTTCGCGGCATGTGGACGGCCAGGCGCGGAAAGATCCTCTGGACGGGGAGAAGCTTGCACAGCAGCCAAGTCAGGTCTTTCAGCACCGTCAGGACAAACGCGACGACGAGCAGATTGTACAGCAGAGAGCCGGCGATCATGCCCCAGCGGGGCAGGTCGGGCGCGAACAACATGCCGCCGCCGAGCCAGCCGCAGATATGATTTTTGCCCGCCCCGACCAGCAGCGGCACGAACAGGAGCAGCTTGACCAGAAAGTTTACTCGCAGCGGCAGCAGCAGGCTGAGCGCCTCATACGCCGCCATGATGAACGGCGCGTAGAAAAATGCTCTCATGGATACCTCCCAAACTCAAAGATTCGATCTCCATATTTAACACATGGAGCGGGCTCCAGGTCAAGAACGCGCAAATAAAAAAACTCCCCCGCAGAAAGCGGAGGAGTGATGACAAAGCAAATTACCAGGCGGCGACGCAGCCGTCGGCGCGCGGTTCGGTGGCGCCCACGAGCGTGCCGTCTTCAGTGCGCAGGATCATCTCGCCGCGGCCGAACGTGCCGCTGTCGGCGTCGCACTTGATGTCGTGCCCCATGCGGGCGAGGCGCTGATACGCCGCGGGCGGGAATCCCGGCTCGATCTCGATGGTCTTTTTGCCGGTCCACTGCCAGCGGGGCGCGTCGAACGCCTGCTGCGGGTTGAAGCCGAAGTCGATCATGTTCATCAGCACCTGAACGTGTCCCTGCGGCTGCATGTAGCCGCCCATCACGCCGAACGGGCCGACGGGCTCGCCGCCTTTGGTAAGGAAACCGGGGATGATCGTGATGTAGGGGCGCTTGCCCGGCTCGACGACATTGGGATGCTCCGGATCGAGCGAGAAGCCGGCGGCGCGGCAGTTGAGCGAGATGCCGGTGCCGGGGATGACGATGCCGGAGCCGAACTGCTTGTAGTTGCTCTGGATAAATGACACCATGTTGCCCTCGCCGTCGGCGGTGCACAGATAGACCGTGCCGCTGGCCTCGGGCTTGCCGGGCTCGGGCAGGATGGCCTGATCGCCGATCAGCGCGCGACGGACGGCCGCGTACTCGTCGCTGAGCATCTCCCTGACGGGCACATTGGCGAAGCGGGGATCAGCGACATAGCGGGCGGCGTCGACGAAGGCCAGCTTGATAGCCTCGATCTGGCGGTGGAACGTCTCCGGCGCGTCGCGGTGCGTGAATTCAAAGCCCTTGAGAATGTTCAGAGCCATCAGCACCGTGATGCCCTGGCCGTTGGGCGGCAGCTCCCACACGTCGTAGCCGCGGTAGTTGACGCTCAGCGGCTCGACCCATTCGGGATCGACGGTGGCGAGGTCTTTCGCGCAGAGGAAGCCGTCGGTGGTCATCGAGTATTTGAGGATCTTCTCGGCAAGCTCGCCCTCGTAAAAGGCCTTGGCGTTCGTCTCGCCGATCAGGCGCAGCGTGCGTGCCTGATCGGGATTTTTCCACAGTTCGCCGGGGCGCGGCGCGCGGCCGTTCGGGGCGAACGTGTCGAACCAGGGCTTGAAGACCGGATCGGTCATGATCTTTTTATAGTTCTGGAAATTCCTGTTCCAGAAGAAGGCCACCGTAGGCGCGACGGCATGTCCTTCTTCGGCCAGCGAGACCGCGGGCGCGAGATCTTCAGCCAGGCTCAATCTGCCCATGCTTTCGCTGAGCACCGCCCAGGTCTTCGGCGCGGCGGGAACAGTGGCGGAAGCCCAGCCCTTGTCGGGCATGGAAGTGAAGCCGCGGCGCTGGAACTCCTTCAGCTTGAAAGCGAGGGGAGCACGGCCGCTGCCGTTGATGCCGTGCAGCCTGCCGTCTTTCCAGATGATCGCGAAGTTGTCGCTGCCGATGCCGTTGCTCGTCGGCTCGACGACCGTCAGAGCGGCGGCGGTGGCGATGGCTGCGTCGATGGCGTTGCCGCCCTTTTTGAGAACTTCAAGGCCTGCCTGAGCGGCAAGGGGATGCGAGGTGGCAACCATGCCGCGCGAGCCGTAGATGACGTTGCGCTGCGAAGGGAATGGATTGTACCAGGGATCGAATTTCAAGAAAATCACCTCAGGAAATAATTTTTTTAGTCATGAAACATTGTAGATTTTACCAGATTTTACATCATGCCGCGACAAAAAAACTGAAAGCGTGATAGAATATATTTGCGGAAAAATGATTTTTCCGCGAGTAGCAGTAGACGGAAACGCCGCAATGCTGTACAATGCAGGCGGCTTTTCAAAATCGTAACGTTTACAGGAGGCTTTTGAAGAAAATGAAGAAGTTTTGCCGAGTTTTTGCTCTGCTTGCCGTTATGACGATGGTCGCCGCCGGCTGCGCTTTTGCCGCTGACAAGATCGCCGTCGTGAATTCTCAGTTCGTGCTGCGCAATCATCCCCGCGCCGATCAGACGCTGAAGCGCCTTGAGGCGATGATGCGCGCCAAGCAGCAGGAAGCCGCCAAGGAAGCCGAGAAGGCGACCGACCGCGACAAGAAGGCTCAGATCGTCGCCAAGAAGCAGCGCGAGGCTGCCGAGGAAGAGCGCAAGCTGATGCAGCCGCTGGAGAAGGAGATCTTCGCCGCGATCCGCACCGTGTCCCGCGCCAAGGGCTGCGACGTGGTCTGCGAGATGGGCGCCGTGATCATGGGCGGCGTCGACATCACCCAGGACGTCATCGCCGAGCTGAAAAAGAAGAAGTAACACGTCTCAGACGTCAGTATGCGCGGAGGAATCGCTTTCAGCAGCGGTTCCTCCTTATTGTTATATCGGCATAATACAGGCGCGGCTCCCGCGCTAAAGGAAACGCTGATAAAATACGTCATCTCCTGCGAAACGCTGTCCGAGGGGCTCCTCCAACGTACGGAAGTACGCCTCCGGAACCCCTTTCGGACAGGTTTCTTCGGATCTGACGCATTTTCTCAGGTTTCCTGTGCGCTGGTCAAATTCTGTATAATATAATGGGATTAAATCAGCGTTTCTTTATCTTTCACAGACGGAGGCAAATCACATGGCAGACATCAAATGGCAGGTCGTACAGGCGGAGGTCCCCGAGGACTGCAACGTCATCGTCGGGCAGAGCCATTTCATCAAGACGGCGGAAGATCTTTATGAGGCGCTCGTGACCTCGTCGCCGTCCATCGAGTTCGGCGTCGGCTTTTGCGAGGCTTCAGGCGACTGCAAGATCCGTTACGAGGGCAACAATCAGGAGATGGTCGACCTGGCCGTCAAAAACGCGCAGAAGATCGCCGCGGGACACACGTTCTTCGTGGCCATGCGCAAGGTGTATCCGATCAACGTGCTCGACCGCGTGAAGAACTGTCAGGAAGTCTGCCGCGTCTTCGCTGCGACTGCCAATCCGCTGCAGATCCTCATCGCCGAGACTGAGCAGGGCCGCGGCATCGCCGGCGTGATCGACGGATTCCCGCCCAAGGGCGTGGAGACGGCAGACGACATCGAAGCCCGTCGCGCGCTGCTGAGCAAGATCATCGGCTACAAGCGCTAAACCGGGAATGGCGGTCAAAAAAGCGGTAAAGCGCTACTGCTGCATCGAATGCGGCTACGTGTCGCTCGTGCCCATGGGCAAATGCCCCCGCTGCGGCTCGTTCGGCACGCTGGAGGAGGAAGCTCCGGCCGTTGCGCCCAGCATGGCGGCCGAAGGCAAGGCGACCATCCTCACGCCGCTGTCGATCAGCGAACTGGAGCCGCCCAAGCGGCTGCCTTCCGGCTTTGGCGAGCTCGACCGCGTACTCGGCGGCGGC
>JAGAYQ010000006.1 GCA_017940445.1 Pyramidobacter sp.
CGCTGCTGGCGGCAGCGGGGCTGGCGGCGCTTGGGGACAAGCTGCCGGGAACGGTAGAAGTGTTTGGCACGCCGGCAGAGGAGACGTATGGCGGCAAGGTGGTCATGGCCGAGCGGGGCGCGTTCGACGGGCTGGATTTCGCGATGATGATCCACTGCTCGGGCGGGACCAGCGGCGTTCCCTACCGGGCGCTGGCCTGCCGGGGCTATGAGTTCACGTTCGAGGGCACAAGCGCTCACGCGGCTTCCGCGCCGTGGAAGGGCGTGAACGCGCTGAACGCGGTGCGCATCCTCTTTGATTCGCTCGACATGTGGCGTCAGCATCTGCGGCCCGAGGTGCGGATCATGGGGATCGTCACGGAGGGCGGCTATGCGCCCAACATCGTGCCCGAGCGGGCAGTAGCCCGCTTCCATCTGCGCGCGCCGGAGCAGGACATGGAGGAGGACCTGATCGCCAAGGCGCTTGACTGTGCGCGCGGCGCGGCGCTGTGCACGGGCACGAAGGTGAGCTGGAAGCTGTTTGAGGAGCCGTTCGACTCGATGAAGGTGAATCCTGCCGCCGAGCATATGGTGCAGGCGGTGTTCGACTCGTTCGGCGAGCCGACGGTCCCCGTTTTTCCGCCGTCGGGATCGACCGACGTGGGCAACGTGTCGTGGAAGTGCCCCGCGCTCCAGCCCAAGCTGGATATCTCCGGCGGGCAGTACGTGGCCGGGCACACGCGCGAATTCCTGGCGGCAGCCACGTCGCCTTCGGTGCACCCGCGCATCGTCCTGGGGGCAAAGATCCTCGCCAAAAGCATGCTCACGGTGCTGACGGACGACGAGACGGCCGCGGCGATCCGCGCCGATTTTGATAAATGACCGATTTTTTGCCGCGGGCAGGCACGATTATGTTAATTCTGTTCAATTAGCAACAAAAACATCTGCCATCTAAAACAGTAATGTTCATGAAAACAATTATTTCAAATATTCCCTTCAACTTTAATAAAATCTCAGCTCACCGCACAAGGTGGCTGAGATTTTCTGTTTTTTTAAATTCCTCGAAAAATGGCAAAAATTCTTATAGCGCAAAGCGTAATTTCGTGGTAGAATAAACTAAGTTTCGAATATAAGTAAATTTCGTTCTGGCACCCGGCGGGGCCGAGTCCTCGCTCTCATCATGCAGGAAAGGAGACTGAACGCCATGAATGCCAGCACACTCGTCGGTGAGGTCGTCGGTTGCGAAGCCTTCAAGGGCTTCGGTCCGCTCCTCTTTCCGGCGCCGCTTCACAGGGAGGAGCGGCGTCTCGCTCTCGACCACATGGAGGCGCTGTTCCCGCGCCATCGGAACATCTGCGTCAGCGAGACGCTCCGCGTGCTCAACTTTATGCTTCGGCTCAGCAAACACGGTGTGCAATATTTTTATGACATCTATTCCGAGAAGGAAAAGCGGCGCACATCGTCGAAGGCCCACACGGGGCTGTTCTTTTTCCGCGGCGTGCGCGGCGCTCCGTTCGCGCTCATCACGCCCGGCTGCGGCGAATACGTCGCGACGCTGCACGAGGGGCTTCCCTGCGCGGTCGAGCTGATCCGTCCCGGCTACAATGCCTTCACGCTCCAGTATCGGCCCGGAGGGCTGGCAGAGATCTGCGAGGATCTTGCCGCGGCGATCTCGTTCATCTTCTCACACGCCGAAGAGTTCGGCGTGGCCGCGGAAGGCTATGCGCTCTGGGGCAGCTCGGCCGGTGCCGACGCGGCTGCCTACCTGGCCAGCTACGGTCCGCGCGCGTTCGGCGGGGACGATCTGCCGCGCCCGTGTGCACTGGTCATGCAGTACTCGTCTCACTCCAACCATACGCGCCGGGAGCCGCCGACATTTGCCTGCACAGGCGGCAGCGACAGGGCGCTCAGCCTGACGATGAAAAAGCGGATCGATGTGCTGGCTTCCTATGGCATCGACGCGGAATTCCACGAATACCCGCAGGTTGAAAACGGCTTCGGCCTGGGAACGGGGACTGAAGCCGAGGGCTGGCTGCAGGATGCCGTCGTCTTCTGGAAGCGTCATCTGCCGCCGGCCGTGCGCCGTCTTCTGCGCCGCAAGCCGGCCGTGCGCCTGCTCAACCGCCTCTCGTAAGGGGCTGTCAGCATATAAAAAAATCTCTGCCGCTCAGTTCGCGGCAGAGATTTTTTTATCAGATACTTTTCTTTCTCTTTTATGAACAGGGTGTGTCTACATGTTCTTCAGGCGCTCAAGCAGCTTGTCTGCGGCGTCCTGAAGCATCTTGCGGTAGGCGTCGAAATGCGGCTCGACCTGATCCTTCTCGCCGCCGATGGAAAGCACGGCGATGACGCTCTCGTCGGGATTGAGCAGCGGCACGGCGATCTCGGAGCAGCCGTCGACGAGCTCGTCGGTGCTGGTCGCCCAGCCCCGGGCGCGGATGGCGCCGACTTCGGCCTGGAGCTCCTTGGAGCCGGTGATCGTCTTGCCGGCGTAACTCTTGAGGTCAGAATAATAGATATATTTCTGCAGGGGCTCCGGTGCATAAGCGAGCAGGACCTTTCCGGCGGCGGAAACGTGCAGGTCGTACAGGCGCGGATGCCTCAGGACGAACTCGGACACGTTCTCAGGCACGGACTGTGCCAGCGTGAGTGCACCGAAGCCGTCAAGGATGCCAAGCAGTGCGGCGTTGCCCGTCTTCTTGCACAGGTCCTTGAGCAGGTCCTGCGAGTGATTGATCAGCGCCACGCGCAGCGCCCAGCCGTTGGACTGACCGAGCAGCTTATAGCCGATGCGGTAGCCCTGCGTGCGCTTGTCCTGCACGACCCAGCCGCTGCCTTCCATCGCCGACAGGAAGCGCTGCACCGTGCTCTTGGGGATGCCGGTACGCACGCCCAGCTCGCGAACCCCGATCTCGCCGCCGTCTGCAAGCAGCGTTTCAATCAGCGCCATGATGTTGTGAGTTGAATTCATGGACAGACCCTCTCTTCCTCTTTTTATAAAAATATTTGTTTCTCTTCTAATACTGCTCTTCGTGAAATATAACATGACCTATACATAATGTCAAGGGATTTATGCACTTTTTCAAACGTTTTAACCCGCTTTTGTTGTATTATTTATGTATATCTAAGTAAAGTTTTTTCGCTTTCGGGCACTATTCTCATTATAGCGTAAAATTCGATTTCCGGCCACCGCGCTGCTTTATAGCGTGTTTTTCGTTTTTCGAGAATGTTCATAGACACCGGGCATATAGAAAGCTCGTTCAGGTTCCGTTTTTCCCCTTTCGGAAAAGGAAGGATGATGAGATAATAAAAGAAGTGCTGATTAAATACACTATGTCCTGAAAAAACTGGGGTTCGTCCCCCTGAGGGGAAGTGTTTCATGAAAAAATTGCTTGCCGCACTGGCGCTGCTTGCGCTGTACGCTTTTCCGGCTTTCGTGGCTCAGCCCGGACGCGCGACGCTGCTGTTCACGGGCGACCTGATGGCACATTCGCCGCAGCTGGCTGTGGCCCGGCGCAAAAAGGGCTACGACTTTGCGCCGTCGTTTTCCGCCGTCAGGCCGATTATCACTGCCGCCGACCTGGCCGTCGGCAACTTCGAGACGACGCTCGGCGGGGGAAAGGGCGGCTACACGGGCTATCCGTGCTTCAGCACGCCTGACGAATTCGCCGACGCTCTCAAAAACGCCGGTTTCGACGTGCTCACGACTGCGAACAATCACTGCATGGACCGCCGCTTCGCCGGGCTGAAGCGCACATCGGAGCAGCTGCAGGCCAAAGGTTTTGACACCTGCGGCACCTATGCGGCTTCTGATGACCGCGCGACGGTGCTCGTGCGCGAGGTGAACGGCGTGAAGATCGCTCTGCTGGCCTGGACCTACGGCACCAACGGCATCCCCGTGCCGGAAGACAAACAGTGGTCGGTGGCCCGGCTGGAAGCTGCCAGCGAGGACATGGCCCGCGCCCGCGCGCTCAGTCCCGATTTCATCGTCGCGATGCCGCACATCGGCATCGAATACGCGCTGACGCCGCCAAAATACGTGGTCAGCTTTGTCGAAAAGCTGCTGAAATGGGGCGCGAACGCCGTGATCGCCTCGCATCCTCATGTCGTCCAGCCGCTGGAGCTGCGGATACCGGCTTCGGGCGACGCACCGCCCGCGCTCGTAGCGTGGTCGATGGGCAACTTCATCTCCAACCAGCGGCCCGCGCCGCGCGACATGGGCGTGATCGCCCGTCTGACGCTGGTCAAGTCGGGCGATGTGACGCGCATCGTCTCTGCCGACGCGATCCCCACCTGGGTGCAGGTGCGCACGGCTCAAGGAGCGCGCACTTCGCGCGTGCTGCCGCTCACATCGGCGCTGAAAAAGCCGGGCGCTTTTCAGATCTCGGCCGCCGATCTGAAGCGGCTGAATGAAGCGCACCGCGATTTTACCAGCCGCGTGCTGGGCGCTCCCGTGCCGCTGAAAAACGCCAAGACGGCCTATGCGCTGACAGCTTCGTCGGCCGACCGTTTCTCGACGGCGCAGTTCGAGCTGCGCGAGAAGCGCCGCCGCGAAGCCCTCTCCGCCGACAGGCGTCCCGCATCCGGGAAAAAGCCTCTTCGCAGACATCCCGCTCCCAGGAGAAAAAGAACGATAGAAAAAATCCACAAGGAGGAACTGTAACATGGACAAGAAACGTATCTTTGCGCACATTGAAAACGACACCGACGCCCTGATCAGCACGATCCGCGAGATCGTCGCCGTGCCGAGCGTGAACGGCCCCGCCGAGCCGGGGGCTCCGTTCGGGAAAGGTCCCAAGGCGGCACTTGACACGTTCGTCGAGATCGGCACGCGCATGGGCTTCCGCACCTGGGCCTTTGAGGATCAGGTGGGCATCGCCGAGCTGGGCGACGAATCGCTGCCCGAGATGATCGCCATACTCGCCCATGTCGACGTGGTCCCCGCCGGCGAAGGCTGGAGCTGCGATCCCTGGCAGGGAAAGGTGGAAGACGGTCTGGTCTACGGCCGCGGCGTCGCTGACGACAAGGGACCGGCCATCAGCGCTCTCTACGCGATGAAGGCCCTGCGCGACGAGGGCGTGAAGCTGAAGCGCCGCGTGCGCCTCATCGTCGGCACCAACGAGGAGCTGGGCAGCAAGGCCATCCATCGCTACGTCGAAGCCGGTCAGGAACTGCCAGTCGCCGGCTTCACGCCCGACTCGGGCTTCCCCGTCACCAACGGCGAAAAGGGCATCATCAACTGCACCTGCGCGCTGCCGTTCGCTCCGGCGGCCGAGGGTACGGCAGTGCTCTCCGTCAAGGCCGGCGCCGCCGCCAACG
>JAGAYQ010000065.1 GCA_017940445.1 Pyramidobacter sp.
CGCGTGGCAGAACTGACGAACATCTTTAACACGGAAAAGAGTCCCATTATGACAATCTGCCTTGAGGACATGGCGGAGGACGCCGTGAACGCCTGGCTCGACAGGCGCTCGCCGAACGGCTCTTCATCGCGCGAAGGCCGCGAAATTGCGGGTATGGCGCGTATCATGTTCTCCGGCCTGATGCTGGACTGGTTGATCAAGCCCGCAGACAAAATATACGACCTGCGTGCCCTGGTGGATCACGCCTGGGACCGTTTGATCTGGTAAGCGTTTTGTCGTCAGGCAAATTTCTTGACAAAGCTGTGTGTTTGCTGTAAATTACTCTCGGCAGTAAACGGGCGACGAAGAGCGCTCGTTCAGTTGTTGAAGCGCGGCGTCGTGCCAGTATACGGTGCGCGTGGAGCCCCCGAATGGTTGGATGGATTCCAAAAACTGGCGAAGTAAAACATCATTGGCTCCTTGCGCTTGCAAGGAGCCTTTTTTAATGGGGTGGAGCGGTGGAAGATTTGATTTTGTTCATCCTGTTATAGGAATTCAAGAATTCGGAGAAATCTATCTGTTTCTTGATAAACGCACCGGGAGAAGTGAGCGTTTTTGCCGCTCAATCTTTCCACGGCACGATCTTCGCGATTATACAAAGGGGCAAACGAAATGGACTCTTCTGTATGAACGCAAAGTCAATCTCTCTTCCGGTTCCGAGTTGGTGGTATATCAACATCGTTTGTATAAACCGGAGACGGACGTTTTACACTGAGTTGACCGTGCCGCTCTTGCGTTTTTGCGATTTTGTGGTATTATTCTGGTCGTGAAGTATCACTTTATCATGCTAAAACGAAGGAGCGATGAAACGTGGAGACGATGAAGGTCGATATTCCTGTCGAGGTGAAGGAGCAGTTCGCGGCGATGCTCGACCGCTTCTCCCGCGAAAACGGCGTGCCGGTCGTGGTGCGCAAGGTCAGCCCCCTGGAAGACCAGCCGCGGCATTAAAGGTAGTTCAAAGCCACCACAAAGGCGCGAAGACCCGAAGGGGCACGAAGGAAAAACAAAGAAAAAGCCCGGCGCGATTAAAGTCGCGTCGGGCTTTGTTGTTATTGGGATGATGATGGCTGAAGGCGGGGAAAGTTCGCGAAGCGGCGGATCCCTTGCTTGATTCTTGGCACGTTGAAGTTGATCAGCAGTCCCAGCGGGAGGTCTGTCAGCTTCAAATATGACAAGAGCTGTGCTTCATGGACGGGCAGGAGTGTGTCTACGGATTTGAGCTCGACGATAATGCAGCGTCCGACGAGAAGATCAAGTCTGTACGCGCTCTTGCAGGTTATGCCTTTGTAGTGCACGTCCATTGAGACTTCGCGCTCGAAAGGAATGGATCGCAACGAGAGTTCCTGTCCAAGGCAGAGGCTGTAAACGCTTTCCAAAAGTCCGGGGCCGAGCGCGACGTGAACGGCATAGGCGCTGTCAATCACGTGCGTGCAGAGTTTTTCGACCGTTTCTCTGTCCACAATCTTTCTCCTTAATTTTTCCCCTTCGTGTTCCTTTGTGTCTTTGTGTCTTCGTGGTGGCTTTGAATTTGCTTTTACCGCACGAAATGGATGTTCTCTTCCAGTTCGGCACGGGACGACTCGAACTG
Organism: Pyramidobacter sp.; assembly: GCA_017940445.1. Taxonomy (GTDB): domain Bacteria; phylum Synergistota; class Synergistia; order Synergistales; family Dethiosulfovibrionaceae; genus Pyramidobacter. The sequence goes on from JAGAYQ010000065.1 coordinate 1,628, forward strand.
GGCCATGGGCTGCTCGCTGTCGGGGAAGCCAAGGGCGACGCAGACCATGATGCGGCGGCTTTCAGGAATCTGCAAAAAGTCGCGGATGGCGGGCTCGACGATCAGGGGGTAGCCGAGGATGCAGCTGCCCAGACCGTGTCCGGTGGCGGACAGGCAGAGGGTCTGCACGAACATGCCGACGTCGAGGGCGTGATATTTGCCTTCGGGCTCGTCCATGCACACGATCACGGCGGCGGGCGCGTCGAAGAAGCGGACGCTGCGCTCGACGAAGCTGCCGGCTTCCCAGCCCTGACGCTGGATGAACGGCGTCATCTCGGCGCTCAGCTCGCGGGCGCGCTTTTTGCGCGCCTCCGTGTCGGCGCTGCCTTTGCCCACCTGGGCGGTGCGGCCGTTTTTGAGGTCGTCGAGCATTTGGGCGCGCAGGGCGTCGAGCTTTTCGCCTGTGACGACGTAGGCTTCCCACGGCTGGGTGTTCTTGGCCGAGGGGGCGAAGGTGGCGTATTCAAAAACGCTGGTCAGCAGTTCGGGTGAAAGGGGCACGTTCCTGAAGGCGCGGCACGAGCGGCGGGCGTTGATGCCGGCAAGAAGCCCCATGGATTCTCCGTTGCACATTGGGTGATTCCTCCAGTACAGACAGTTTTGTCACATTCAAGATGAATTGTAGCACTTGGCGCGGGGGCGCGCAAGGCGCGGGCGTTGCGCTATAATAAGGGAGCACCCGAGGGGCGGTCTTTTTTGAAATAAGGAGTGATCATGATGACTCAAAGATGGCTGAAAGTTCTTGCACTGCTGGTGATGATCTGTGCCTGCGCGTCGTGCGCGCCTGCGGCACCCGGCGCTGATGAGCGTGTAAACGCGCTGCTGGAAGCGGCCGGCAGACGTGCGCAGGGCCGCGAGATGGCAGAGGCGCTGCGTGCCGAGCTCGACTCGCGCGTGACGCACGAGCCGCTGATGCGGCTGTGGAAGCGGGCTGTCGGCCGCGATGAAGCGGCCCGGCTGGACGCGGCCTGGAGCATTCTGCGCGCGTGGTGTCCTGACGGGGACGCGAGTCGCTGGGCGGAGGTGGGGTATTTCGAGCTGCCTTCGGAGATGCCGCGGCCGTTCATGGTGATCGACGCGCTCTATGCCGCTTTGATCGAGCTGCGAAAGTCGGAAGCGGGCGTGTGGCTGGCTTCTGAACTTTTGAAGGAGTTTTCGCGCTCGTCGCACGGGCGTTATGACTTTATCGGCGTGTGTCCCGCGCCGGTGGCGGAAGCGGTGGAGGACATCGCCGC
>JAGAYQ010000066.1 GCA_017940445.1 Pyramidobacter sp.
AGCGAGATCGCCGTCATGTACCTGGGCCAGTGCGTCGAACGCGCTCCCACCGAAGAGCTGTTTGCCAACCCGCTGCACCCGTACACCAAGGCCCTGCTGGCGGCGATCCCCGTGCCCAACCTCAGCCGCCGCCACCTCAAGCGCGAAGCCATCCGCGGCGAAGTCGCCAGCCCCATCAATCCCAAACCGGGCTGCCGCTTCGCGGTGCGCTGCCCCTACGCCGCACCGGAATGCACGGGCAGCGATCTGGAGTTCAAAGAAGTCAGCCCCGGACATCACGTTCTGTGCACCCGTTATCAGTAAGGAGGAGTCATCCGCATGTCTCTTATCGAAAAAGTCAGCGCTCACGCCGACGAGTTCATCAGCTGGCGCCGCCAGATCCACGCTCATCCCGAGCTGGGATTCAAAGAGTTTGAAACGACCAGGTTCATCATGGAAAAGCTGAAAAGCTGGGGGATCGACGCCAGGCCCAACGGCGACAAGACCGGCGTGATCGGCACGCTCAAGGGCGGCAAGCCCGGTACGAAGACGGTCGCTCTGAGATGCGACATCGACGCGCTGCCGATGCAGGAAAAAACCGGCCTCGAATTCGCCTCGCAGACCGACGGCGTCTGCCACGCCTGCGGCCACGATCTGCACACCGCCACGCTGCTGGGCACAGCCTACATGCTCTCGCAGCATTACCGTGACCAGCTCGCCGGCACAGTTCGCTTCATCTTCCAGCCTGCCGAAGAGACGCTCGGCGGCTCCGTCAGCATGATCGAGAACGGCGCCCTCGACGGCGTCGACTGCATCCTCGGCGCCCACACCTGGCCCGACGTGGAAGGCGGCTGCATCGGCATCCGCAAAGGCCCGGCCATGGGGAGCAACGACAGCTTCCATATCACCGTCCACGGCAAGGGCGGACACGCCGCACACCCGCACCGCGCCATCGATCCCGTCGTCATCGGCGCGCACATCGTCACCCAGCTCCAGACGATCGTCTCGCGCCGCGTCGCCCCCGTCGACTCCGCCGTCGTCACCGTCGGGCATCTGACCGCCGGCAAGGCGTTCAACGTCATCCCCGACGAGTGCCTGCTCGAAGGCTCCGTGCGCTCGCTCGATCCCACCGTGCGCAAGAACCTTGCCGAGTGGATCAAAAGCATTGCCGTGCACACCGCCGAGGGCATGGGCGCGACTGCCGAAGTGGAATACGAATTCGGCGTGCCGCCCACTGTGAGCGTCGATGAATACGTCGACGCCGTCAGCGACGTGGTCTGCGAGCTGCTCGGCCCCGACAAGCTCAAGAATCTGCCCACGCCGTCGATGGGCTCGGAAGATTTCGCCTACTACCTGGAAAAGGTCCCCGGCGCGTTCTTCCGCCTCGGCACCGGCGACGAGCGTCCCGAATCGCACATCGGCCTGCACAACCCCAAGCATCTGTTCAGCGAAAAAGCCATCCCCACGGGCGTGATCACGTTCGTCGGCGCAGCCTACAAGCTGACCGGCAGCGACCTGACCGCGCTGAAGTAACAAGAAGATGCAAAACAGCGGAGGGGCATCCGGAACGTTTCCGGATGCCCCTCCGCTTTTCGTTTGTTTCTCTCGTTCCATATAGAACAAATGGTTCTGTCATTGCATTCTGGCGCGCAGTGAATCAAGCCTGTGCAGATACTCCGCTTCGACGTCCGCAAACGGTTCGACGCGATAGGCGGGGACGGCGCGCACTTTTTTCCATCTGCTGCCCAGCTCTTCGGCCATCAAAAAGTGAAAATCGCTCGAGAGCATATCGTCGTCGATCTCGTCAACGATGCGAAGTTCCTCCTGCGAAAGCGGAGAGCCGATAAACTTTGACCGGATCGCTTCGAGCAGGCGCGTCTCGATCTGCGAATACAGCGGCAGGAGGGCTTTTACGGGCCGCGTCAGGTCGCACAGATAGGCTTCGCCGGCGTCGTGCAGCAGACAGGCGAGGCGCACGCGGACGCTCTGGCCCCGTGCGGCGGCTTCGGCCTCGCAGCTCAGGCAGTGCTGCGCGACTGACCAGAACTGACTGACGTGTCCGTTGCCGCGCGTGATCAGCGAAAGGGCGTGAGCGATGTCGCGCGCATCGATCAGCGCCGGATCGGGAGACGCGGGATCGAAATGCAGTCCGGTATAAGTGGTGATGTATGACATTCTCGGTCTCTCCTTGCCGGTCGTTTTCGCCGCTATTATACAGCAGCGCCGCCGGAGTGAAAAAGCTTCCGGCGGCGCTGAATGTTTGTGCTATTCCTCTCCGAACTTCGCTTCGAGCGTCTTGCGGCCCAGCGCGTCGGCGGCGACCATGGCGTTGTACACCATCTCGGGGTCGACTTCAAAGGGCATGTTGTGCAGCGTGTCGGTCGGGGCGCAGGCGGCCTCGGCGACGGGGAACAGGTGCTCGCGGCTGGTGTCGGTGATGCCCAGCTCGGCAAAGGTGACGGGCAGGCCCACGTCGGTCATCCAGTCGAGCATGTCGGCCAGTTCGTCCTCGGGGATGTTCTCAAGCACGAGCTGCGTCAGCGTGCCGAAGTTGACCTTCTCACCGTGCTGCATGTGATGGCACTCGGGCAGAACGGTCAGGCCGTTGTGAACAGCGTGCGCCGCAGCGATGCCGCATGACTCGAAGCCGATGCCGGAAAGCAGCGTGTTGGCTTCGATGATGCGCTCCACGGAGGGCGTGAGGGCCTGTACTTCGAGCGCTGCCTTAGCCTTGCGGCCCTCGGCGATCAGCGTGTCGTAGCAGGCGCGGGCGATGGCGAACGAAGCAACGCCCACTTTGCCGCCGCAGAAGTTGCCGGCGCCGGAGTTGACGCAGGCGCGCGCCTCGAAGTAGGTGGCCATGGCGTCGCCCATGCCGCTGACGGTCAGGCGCACGGGGCTCTTGGAGATGATGTCGCTGTCCATCAGCACCACGTTGGGATTGGCGGGCAGGAACAGGTATTCGGAGAACGCGCCTTCGTCGGTGTAGATGACGGAAAGAGCCGAGCAGGGCGCGTCAGTGCTGGCGATCGTGGGACAGATGACGACGGGCAGCTTGGCGTAGTACGCAACAGCCTTGGCGGTGTCAAAGATCTTGCCGCCGCCGACGCCGATGACGACGTCGAAGCCCTTCTCGCCGACCAGCTTGACGAGGCGGTCGATCTCGGTGCGGCTGCACTCGCCGCCGAACTTCTCAAACGTGACGGAAGCGCCGCAGCCGTCGAAGCTCTTTTCGATGGTCGTGCCCTCGCGCTTGATGCCGCCGGCGGAGATCAGGCACAGCGCCTTTTTGCCCAGCTTTGCGGTATACGCTCCGAGTTCCTTCATCGCGCCGCGTCCCTGCACGTAGCGCGCGGGAGAGATCAGTGTAACAGCCATTGTAAAAAACCCCTTTCAGGTTATCAAAAAAATGGGCGCCGCCTTTGTGAAAGACGGCGCGAATATTATAGCGCGTTGCCGTGATTTGGCAAGCGTTTTAAAAGGATTTTTTATCGTCTATGAGAAAATCCTATCGCGCCCGCCGCAGCGTTTTTAAATATGCTTTCAGCTCGGGAGCGAT
>JAGAYQ010000067.1 GCA_017940445.1 Pyramidobacter sp.
AGCATGTGGCGGATGGCCTGGGGCAGGATGATGATCTTCATCGTCTGCCAGTAGGACAGGCCGAGCATCTTCGACGCTTCCCACTGGCCCTGAGCGACGCCTTCGATGCCGCCGCGGACGATCTCGCCCACGTAGCCGGAGGAGTTGATGCCGATGCCGATGATGCCGGCTGTGAACGCCTCAAGGTTGATGCCGAGCGCGGGCAGGCCGAAATAGATGAGGAACAGCTGGATCATCAGCGGCGTGCCGCGCAGTACGTAGATATAAGTAGCCATGAGCCAGCGCAGGGGCTTGAAGGGCATGACGCGGAACGCACCGATAAAGATGCCGAGCGCGCTTCCGAAGAGCACGCCGAGCGCCGACGCCTGAATAGTGACGACGACCCCCTTCCAGAACATGTGAAGATACGGAAGCAGTACCGAAAAATCGAGTTCCATTTATTGAACCTCCCCCGCATGAGGCGCAGCGGCACCGTAATGTGACAGGACGCGTCCCAAAAACGCGCGCGTCCGCTCCTTGGTCGGATGGACAAAGATGTCGTCGGGCGTGCCCTGTTCGACGATGTGGCCGTCAGCCATGAAGATGACGCGGTCGGAAACTTCCTTGGCGAACAGCATCTCGTGCGTGATGATGAGCATGGTCATGCCGCTTTTGGCCAGATCGGCGATGACGTTCAGAACGTCGCCGACGAGTTCGGGATCGAGGGCTGACGTGGGCTCGTCAAACAGCATGACTTTTGGGTCAAGCGCCAGTGCGCGGGCAATGGCAACGCGCTGCTGCTGACCGCCGGAAAGCTGCGCCGGCATCGAGTCGACTTTGTCGGCCAGTCCGACTTTGTCGAGCAGCTCTCGCGCTTTTTCCTCAGCCTCGGCACGCGAGCGGCCGCGCACTTTCATCTGCGCCATAACGACGTTCTCCAGAACGTTCAGGTGCGGGAACAGATTGAACTGCTGGAAGATCATGCCGAGCAGCTCGGATTCCTTGGCGTTGGACATCTTTTCGCTGTCCATGCGGTGGCCGTACACGTAGATCTCGCCGGAGTTGATCTTCTCCAGACGGGCAATGCAGCGGGCCAGGGTGCTCTTGCCGGAGCCGCTGGGCCCGATAACGCTGATGACTTCCCCCTCGTCGACGGTGAGCGAAACGCCCTTGAGCACGTCGAGGGAGCCGAATGACTTGTGAAGGTCTTTTACTTCGATCGCATGAGTCAAACTCTCCACCTCCTGTGTGAGTGCGCCCTATTATAAATCAACTTGCAGTTTATTGCCAGTAGCAGATTATATTTTTGTTCACTCAGTTTTGTTGTTGAATAATAAGACTGACAGCTCGCCGAAATGGCCGATTTTCAAAAAAAGGAGCCGCTGTCGTATGAGCGGCCCGCATGTACTAATCATTTTCGTTTACAATCCCATCATTCTCGGGGCCCAGGTCGTCAGGACCGGGAACGAGATGACAGCCGCAAGCACGGCAAACGCCACGAAGACAAACGGCCAGATCTTGCGGAACATCTCGCCCAGAGGCACCTTGCCCACCGCCGCGACGATATAGTTGCACGCTCCCACAGGAGGAGTGATGAGCGCGATGGTAACGTTGAGCGTCATCACCACGCCGAAGTGCAGAGGGTCGATCCCCGCCTTTGCCGCCAGCGGGGCAAACACAGGCGTGAGCAGCGTGAGCACAGAAACTTCTTCCATGAACATGCCGATGACGAAGATGATCAGACTGAGGACGACCATCAGCAGCCAGGGATGTGCAAGCAGGCCGGCGCTGACGATGAGCTGGCTGAACGACTGCGTGACGCGCTCGTATTTGAGATACCAGCCGACCACCGACGCCGCGCCCAGGATCATGAAGATGGAGCTGGAAATGCGCACCGTATCGGCCACAGCCAGGGCAAAGCCCCGCAGCGTGAGCTGCCGCGTGATGAGTACGCCGACAAAGATGCAGTAGAGCGACGCCAGCGCGCCCGACTCGGTGGGAGTGACAAGGCCCGTCATAACGCCGCACATGATGATGCTCGGCGCAAACAGCGCCATCAGCGATCGGCCGATCACTGCCCAGGCGTGAGCGCGCACTTCGGCCACATCAGTCTGCGGCACATCGTACTTGCGCACATAGTACCAGTTCATCACCATGAACGCGCTGCCCAGCACGAGGCCGGGAACGAGCCCCGCGGCAAACAGTCCGCCGATGGACGTATTCGTCATCGAGGCGTAGATGATCATGAAGATGCTGGGCGGAATGATCGGCCCGATCAGCGAGCTTCCAGCCGTGATGCCGGCCGAGTACGAGGCGGGAAAGCCCTCCTTGACCATCGCAGGGATGAGGAGCGAGCCGAGCGCCGAAGCGTCGGCCGCCGCGCTGCCGTTGACGCCGGCAAAGATGACGCTGGC
>JAGAYQ010000007.1 GCA_017940445.1 Pyramidobacter sp.
AGCGACGGCCCCGTGGCGAGCGCGCGGATGATCTCGAGCAGTCTCTGGCGCCCGTAGGGCAGCGACACGGCCATCTCGTCGCGCACGCCGGCCAGTCCGGCGATGTCGAGCAGCTCCAGCGCGCGGGCGCGGCCGTCGCGCTCTTCCTCGCCGTTGAGGTGCAACGCGGCGGAGAAGAAGCCGCTGTGTCGCCGTAAATGCTGCGCCAAGAGCACGTTTTCAAGCACGGTCATGCCCGAAAAGAGGCGGATGTTCTGGAACGTGCGGGCGATGCCGAGCGCGGTGATGCGATCGGGCGTGGGACGCAGGACAGGGCCGGTGAAGATCTGCGAGCGGTCGCCCTGATAGAGTTTTTTCATCTTGCCCGCGGGGTGTGCGCGCACGATCGGTTCCCCGTGGAACGAGATCTCTCCGTTCGTCGGCGGATACACGCCCGTGACGGCGTTGAACGCCGTCGTCTTGCCGGCGCCGTTGGGGCCGATGAGGGCGACGATCTCGCCCTCGTCGATGTCCATCGTCAGATCGTCCACGGCGACGACGCCGCCGAACTGCATCGTGAGATGGTCGATATGGAGCGCGTTTCTCGGGTCGGTCATGCTCGTTCCCCCTTTCGCCGGAACAGGTCGGGCAGCTCCTTCGTGCCCAGGATGCCGCGGCGGAAGAACAGCACGACGATCATGATGACGATGGAGAAGACGACGAGGCGGAAGCCGTTGCGCAGCAGCGGCACCTGAATGCCGGCGACGACTTGTTTTTCGTCGAGAAAGCGCAGCCACCACTCAGAACAGGCGACAAACAGGAAGGCACTGAGGCACGAGCCGGTGATCGAGCCGACGCCGCCGATGACGACGATCAACAGGATCTCGTAGGTCATGGCCGACGTGAAGCTCTTGGCCTGCACCGACGTCTGATACATGGCCAGCATCGCGCCGGCGACGCCCGTGAAGAACGACGAGACGCAGAAAGCGAGCTGCTTGTGCGACGAAAGCCGCACGCCCATCGCCTCGGCGGCGATCTCGTCGTCGCGGATCGCACGCAGCGCGCGTCCGTAGGTGGAGTTGATCATCATCACGATGAGCGCGATGCAGAGGCCGGACACGAGCAGCGGCACGAGCGTGGAAAGATAGACCAGGACTTCGCCGCTGGCATTTTTGACGTTGAAATCGTTGAACGCGGGAAACAGCCGCAGCATGTTCGAGCCGTTGGTGACGGGGCCGAGCTGGTTCCACTGAAAGATGGCGCGCACGATCTCGGCAAAGCCGAGCGTGGCGATGGCCAGATAGTCGCTTTTCAGCCGCAGCACAGGCAGGCCGATGAGCCAGGCAAACAGCGCCGCGGCCAATCCGGCGGCGATGAGCGCGACGGGGACGGGCACGGTGAAGTGCACGACGCCGCCGCTGAAATACTGATATACGCTTGCGCGCGCAGCCTCGGGGATGGTGAGCACGGCGTAGGCATACGCGCCGACGAGCATGAATCCAGCCTGACCGAGCGAGAAGATGCCTGTGAAGCCGTTGAGCAGATTCATTGCCACGGCCACGAGCGCGTAGACGGCGCCCTTTTTGAGCACGGTGAAGAGCATCGAGGTGGGCGGCAGCGCCTGCTCGGCAGCGAACACGGCCGCATAGAAGGCGATCACGACAAAGGCGCTTGCGAGCTGCGCGCGGTCGAGGCGTTTTTCACTGTTCATGAGCACGCGCCTCCTTTTACACCTTGTCGGCGTTTTCCTCGCCGAAGAGGCCCGTAGGCCGCACGACGAGCACGATGATGAGCAGCGCGAATGTGAACGCGTCGGAGAACGTCGCCAGTCCCAGCGGACGGGCGATGACGCCGAGACGGAAGAGGATCACGTC
>JAGAYQ010000068.1 GCA_017940445.1 Pyramidobacter sp.
ACCGCGATCGGCGTCAGCTCAGCTCCGGTGCCGTTCAGGGCGGGAACGGTCCACACGTCGAGCCCGCGCTCCATCGGAATGCCGTAGCCCTGATAGTCCTGTGCCCGCAGCGGATTGGCGCAGCACAGACCTGCCGCCTTGGCAAGGTCCATCGTCGAGCCGCCGCCGATGCCCATCAGCGTCAAGCTGGTGCCGCCGCGCCTGCGCAGCAGGCTGACAAGCTCATCGACATCGGTCGTGCGCACTTCCGAATACGACGCGTTGAACTCGAAAACGTCTTTATGCGCGAAGATGCGGGCGAATGCCGGCTGATCTTTGAGCGCGGAGTCGATCACAAAAAAGGGCTTCACGCCGCGCGATTCGATCAGCTCAAACAGCGTGCTGATCCCGTCTGCGGATACAATGACCTCGGTCGGAACGTCGACGCGCCACCAGCGCGGCAGCTTGGCGAATTGCTCAATGCCTTCCGGGATTTCGATCATCTGCCGTCGCCGCCCTTTCAGCTCTTCGTGCCGGCGAGAAACGCTTCGAGCCGCTTCACGTCGTCGGGCGTGTCGATCTCGATCGTGTCGCGCGGTGCGGGGACGCAGCGGATCGCGTGACCGCGTTCAAGGACGCGCAGCATCTCCAGGCTTTCGGCCTGCTCCAGGGGCGTCTGAGGAAGGCTGGAGAATTCCAGAAGAAAATCCCTCTGCCAGGCGTAGGGGCCGATGTGCTTGTACCACACGGCGCTGCTGCTTCGCGGATGGGGGATGGGCGAGCGGCTGAAATACAGCGCTCGCCCCTTTTTGTCGAAGACGGCTTTGACGATGTTAGGATCTTTGACTTCTTCCGGACGTACGATCTTTTTTACAAGAAGCGCCAGCCGCGTTTGAGCGTCTGCTTTCAGCGCGCTGACAAGCGGCTCGATCATGTCGGGACCGACAAGAGGATCGTCGCCCTGCACGTTCAGCACAAAGCGAGAAGGCACTCGTGCGGCTGCCCAGGCCACACGGTCGCCGCCGCTGGGCAGATCCTCGGGCGTCAGCATTGCCGTTCCGCCGTCGGCTTCGACCAGCGAAGCGATGCGTTCGTCGTCAGTGGCGACGATCACACGGTCGACACATGAACATTTTTTTACGCCTCTTAAAACGCGCAGGATCAGCGGCACGCCTCCGATCTCGATAAGCGGCTTGCCCGGCAGGCGTGTGCTGGCGAATCGAGCAGGAATGACTGCAAGCGTTTCCAGTGTCATCGGAATCATCCTCCTGACTTTTTCATGATTACTGAGTTCTATGTCCGGTAAAAGGTTATTAAAAACAAAACAGGCGCTATTGTAATCGCGCAAAAACCCTTTGTCAATATTTATTTCTGAGAAAATTTATTTTTATGGCAAGAAAATATTTGAAATGACTGTAAAAATATTATTATGCGGAATTCTGTAAAAATATATTTTCCGGCGATAAAATACATGTCTTTGTCAATATTGCCGACGATTGTCAAAACTATGAAAAATCAACAAGCAATAAATGAACGGTCGAATTCCCTTTTTGCGGTGCGGACGAAAGGGGAAATCGACCGTTCGGATGGAACACAGCAGTCGGTTTTGGAAAACTCGGCGATGAAAATTGCTGATTTTCAAGACGGAAGTCCTGTTGTATAATGTATTTTTTAGAGCGCTCGGGAAATCGCGCTTTTGCTTTTACGCGGCGCGGATGCAGCGCGCTTATTTTCAGGAGGTATTTCCGATGTCAGAATCGATCCAGGGGCCCCGCGGGGTCCGCGACATTCTTCCCGACGAATCGTGGAAATGGGCTTATGTGCTTGACAGGGCGGGGGAGATCGCGCGCCGTTTCGGCTACAGCGAAGTGAAGCTGCCCATCTTTGAGCATACGGAGCTTTTCAGCCGCGGCGTCGGCGACACGACCGACATCGTTGAGAAAGAGATGTACACGTTTACCGACAAGGGCGGCCGCAGCATCACGCTCCGTCCTGAGATGACGGCGGGCATGATGCGCAGCTACGTCGAGCACACGCTCGGCGTGCCCGGCGGCAATCCTGCCAAGCTGTGGGGCGCCGGACCGATGTTCCGCTATGAGCGTCCGCAGAAGGGACGCTACCGCCAGTTCTGGCAGCTGGATTATGAAGAAGTCGGGTCTGAGAGCCCGCTTGTCGACGTGGAGGTGATCATGACCGCTATCGAGCTGTTCCGGACCCTGGGGATGCGGAACCTCGAAGTGGTGATCAATTCCGTCGGCTGCCCCAAGTGCCGTCCCGTCTACCGCGAAAAGCTCGTCGGCTATCTTAAGGGACATTTTGACGAGCTGTGCGACACCTGCAAGAGCCGGCTTGACCGCAACCCTCTGCGCGTGCTCGACTGCAAGGAGGATCACGAGATCGTCGCCGGCGCGCCGGATATCTTCGACAGCCTCTGCGACGAGTGCGCCGAGCATTTCAAGGCGGTGACGGACGGGCTGACGAGACTGGGCATCAAATACACGATCGACAAGACACTCGTGCGCGGCCTGGATTACTACACCAAGACGGCGTTCGAGGTGAAATCGGGCGACCTCGGCGCGCAGAGTGCTGTGTGCGGCGGCGGACGCTACGACAACCTTTCCGAGTCGATCGGCGGGCCTCATGTGCCCTCCGTCGGCTTTGCGGCCGGACTCGACCGCGTGATCCTCGTCATGGACGAGCAGGGCTGCTCGTTTGGCTCGGCGCCGGCGCTGGACGCTTATGTCGTCTGTCCCGATCCGGCAGCGCGGCTGAACGCGATGGAGCTGATGTACGAGCTGCGCCGCGCTGGGCTGAAGGCTGACATGGACTACGCCGGCCGCGGCATGAAGGCGCAGATGAAGACGGCCGTGGCCAGCGGCGCTAAGGCTGCCTGCATCCTCGGCGGCGACGAAGCGGCCCGCGGCGTCGTGGCCGTGCGCGACCTGACGAAAGCCGAGCAGGCGGAAGTGCCTGCGGGCGAAGTCTGCGCCCGTGTGGCTGAGCTGGCCGGAAGACAGTAAACAGACGCGCCGCGAAGCGCGGCGCGCCGTTCAATTTTTGAATCGAATAAGGTGGTTTTTGAAAAATGCGCAAGGGAGTTTTTGATTCAAGCTGGAAAAGGACCGTCAAATGCGGTGAAGTCGACAAAAGCTGCGAGGGCAGGGAGATCGCCCTCAACGGCTGGGTGCGCAATCGCCGCGACCACGGCGGCGTGATCTTCGTTGAGCTGTGGGACAAGTCCGGTTCGGTGCAGGTCGTCTTCGAGCCCGAAGTCGACGCGAAGATGCACGAGGATGCGGGCGACCTCCGCAGCGAGTACGTGATCGCTGTCAGGGGCAAGGTGCGCGAGCGTCCCGGCCAGCAGTTCAACCCGAACATGAAGACCGGCCAGTGGGAAGTAGTCGCCAGCGATTTTCTGCTGCTTTCGGCGGCTCAGACGCCTCCGTTTGAGATCGGCGACGAGGCCGACGCGGTGGACGAGAACATCCGTCTCAAGTACCGTTTCCTCGACCTGCGCCGCGAGCGCATGCAGAACAATCTGCGCGTGCGCCACGACATCGCTCAGTACACGCGCGCCTACCTCAACGACAACGGCTTCACCGAGGTGGAGACGCCGATTCTGATGCGCAGCACGCCCGAAGGCGCCCGTGACTATCTCGTGCCTTCGCGTGTCACGCCCGGCTCGTTCTACGCGCTGCCCCAGTCGCCTCAGCTGCTCAAGCAGATCCTGATGATCTCCGGCATGGACCGCTATTATCAGATCGCCAAGTGCTTCCGCGACGAGGACCTGCGCGCCGACCGCCAGCCGGAGTTCACCCAGGTCGACCTGGAGATGAGCTTCGTCACCGAGGAGGACGTGTACGCCCTGCTTGAAGGCTACGTCACCGGCCTGTGGAAGAAGATCCTCGGCGTGGAGATCAAGGCTCCGTTCCGCCACATGGAGTATAAAGAGGCGATGGCCCGTTTCGGCAGCGACAAGCCCGATCTGCGCATCCCGTTTGAGATCCGCGACGTGACCGAGGCGTTCCGCGGCACGTCGTTCGCCCCGATCGCTTCCTGCGTCGAGCAGGGCGGCGTGGTGCGCGTCATTTCCGTTCCCGGCGGCGCAAAATGGTCGCGCAAGCAGTGCGAGGACGTTTCCGCCGAAGGCAAAAAGCTGGGCGCGCCTGATGTGGCCTTCTTCCAGATCAAGGAAGGCGTGCTCAAGGGACCGCTTGCCAAATACCTCGACGACGAGCACAAGGCGATGTTCCTCGAACAGGCGCATGCCAAGGACGGCGATGCGATCTTCCTGATCGCCAACGCCAACGTGATGATGGTCTCCACCGTGCTTGGACAGCTGCGCCTTGACATCGCCAAAGCGCACGGCCTCGTGAACGAAGGCTGGGAGTTCCTCTGGGTGACGAACTTCCCGCTGCTGGAGTGGAGCCCGGACGAAGAGCGCTGGGTGGCGACGCACCATCCCTTCACCGCGCCCAATTCCGACGAGCTCGATCTGCTCGAGAGCGATCCGGCTGCCTGCGGCTCGCGCACCTACGACCTCGTGCTCAACGGCATCGAGCTGGGCGGCGGTTCGATCCGAATCCACGACGAAGAGGTCCAGGAGAAGATCTTCAAGTGCCTGAACTTCTCGCCGGAGGATCAGAAGCAGCGCTTCGGCTTCTTCCTGGAGGCGCTGAAGTACGGCACGCCGCCTCACGGCGGACTGGCGATCGGCTTCGACCGTCTCTGCATGCTGATGTGCGGCTGCAAGGGCATCCGCGAGGTGATGGCCTTCCCCAAGACGGCCAAGGCTCAGGACCTGATGACGGAAGCGCCGTCGGTCGTGGAGCAGAAGCAGCTTGACGAACTGGGCATCTCGGTTCGCTCGTTCGTCGTCAAAAACGCGTAATCGCGCGAAATATTCAGCGCGCTGTCTCTCAAAGCGGAGGCAGCGCGCTTTTTTGTCCCGAAACTCGGCTCCGGGTATGGTAGAATGGGCCTGTACGCGCCGTGCAGCGCATACGGCGCGGCGTATCCTGACGAAAGGAGGTGAATGAACATGAATCAGACGAATACGATGTCACGCGACTTTCTGCAGCGGGCGGAG